>JAZFSW010000001.1:0-5113 GCA_036446375.1 Desulfobacterales bacterium
GTGAAGATCGCCATAGCATCCGGTAAACTGGAAACAGGGAACCGACTGCCGACCGTGCGCCAGTTGGCCGTTGATTTGTCTGTGAATCCTAACACGGTGAGTCGGGCTTACACAGAGCTGGAACTTACCGGATTGGTAGAAACCCAGATGGGATCAGGTACATTTGTCGGCAGTCAGGAGGTGAAACAGGATGATGTTGAGCGGCAGCGTATGTTGGACCAGATCTGCCAGGAACTGTTATCTCGTGCATCCTCCTATGGGTTCTCGATCGATGATATTCTGAAGGGCCTTGAACAACGTAAAGATCACTGACAGGGGATAAGGGAAATGCATAAGGATAGAGACGCATCCATACTGAAGGTTTTGGAGCGATTCGCCGCCACAATTATGGCCTGCTTCCGCTTCGGGCCATTCAGCATCAAGATTCTGGTGCTTACCTCTCATAAACGCAGGAACAACTGAGAAAGGAGAAGGAACATGCTTAAAGACAAGAACGCATCAGCGTTAAAGGCTTTAGAGAAATTTGCCACCACGTTCATGGCCGATTTTCGTTTCGGTCCATTAAACATCGTGATTCTAGTGATGATCTCTCTGATTGGGCTAACAATTCATCTTTCTCTATACGATTACAACATTGAAATTGTCCTTACCATCGTCGGTCTTTCCCTTGGGATGGCGGTATGTTTTCGTCTCGCACAGATATGGGAAACGGTATTGGTGCTAACCACGTTATTTGGATTGGTCACATATATCCATCATCGACCGGAAAGCATGGTTCTCGTGATAACGATCGTGCTTGCCGGTATTATTTCTCCTTGTG
Source organism: Desulfobacterales bacterium (assembly GCA_036446375.1). Classification (GTDB taxonomy): domain Bacteria; phylum Desulfobacterota; class Desulfobacteria; order Desulfobacterales; family JAZFSW01; genus JAZFSW01. The sequence continues at coordinate 821 of JAZFSW010000001.1, forward strand.
TTCAGGTCGCCTATCAATGGGAGAAAGCCGTTCTGTTGCGATTCGGCAAATTCAAAGGGCTCAGAGGCCCCGGTGTCTATCCGATTATGCCGATCGTCGATAAGGTAGCCAATTACGTGGATCAGCGCATCCGTGTTACTGATTTCACCGCCGAAACAACACTGACAAAGGATACCGTACCGGTCAATGTCGATGCTATTGCTTTCTGGCTGGTCTGGGATGCAGAGAAGTCTGTATTGGAACTGGAGCATTATGAAGACGCCGTTGTCCTGTCGGCACAAACCGGTCTGCGGAATGCCATCGGCAAGCACGAATTGGGTGAATTGCTTTCCAATCGAGATCGGCTGGGCGAAGAGATTCGGAAGACACTTGACGAAAAGTCCAATGCCTGGGGCATTACCGTGCAGTCCGTAGAAATCCGGGACATCAATATCCCTCCAGCTCTTGAGGATGCCATGAGCCGGCAAGCCCAGGCTGAGCGGGAACGGCAATCCCGCGTTATCCTGAGCAATGCCGAAGCCGAAATCGCGGAAAAATTCGCCGAAGCTTCGGTTCATTATAGGGACAATCCGGAGGCGCTACATCTTCGGGCAATGAATATGATCTTTGAGGGTTTGAAGAAGAACTCCTCGATGATTATCGTTCCCAGCACCGCAGTCGAAACCATGGGTCTTGGCGCCCTGAGCGGCTTGACTGCTCTCGATGGCACGTTAAAACAACAAGGCTCAAGGGCGGGAAATGCCTTTCCGCAAGCGGATGGGGACCAGAGCCAAGGCCAGGTGCGCCCCTCATTACCCGATGGTGAGAATACGTAGGGGTCGGGAGATATAGACTCATATGAGACTACGTTTCTATCTCTCACAGACCTGCCCGCCATCGGCTTCGCCTTCAGGCGAGGCGGGCGGGGTCCACAGAGGCCACAGAGGTAACGCTTGATGGGTCAATCATCGCCCTTTACCATTAATATTTCAGGTCTTTTCTTTGCGTCTTTGCGGCTTTGCGAGAGGATTCAGTTTCCTTTTTGTCTTTTGACATTGTTCCACTCAAAATGCTAAACAGATGCGAACCTGTGGACATGCTGGATGAACCATCTGAATCCTGGTATTGGAATCCCAAACATGCATTGGCCAATCCATAGACGTCGCCTGATCCATTCTCACCATTTAATCGCTGCACTGGTAGCCTTCGGTGCGGTGGTTGTCTTGGGTATTGTGCCCCCAATGGCATATGCGGCCAACGAAGTGATTTATATCCTCCATGTGAGTTCATTTCAGTCGGAGGCAAATGCGGAGACAGACGTCCAGAGGCTGATGGACCAGGGGCACAGCGCTTTTCTCAATCCGGAAACCATTTCGGGTAGAAAATGGTTCCGGGTCTATCTGGGGATCTTCACAGATGCGTCATCCGCAAGAGATACCGGCGCCTTGCTTAAAGCGGAAGGCATCATTTCCTACTTCAATCCTTTAATGATGTCCCGGATAGGTTCACCGGATGGGGGCAAGAGAAACATAGCCCGGGCCGACACCGTGATTCATCAACAGGAACCTTCGAGTAACGGCCCTGCACAATCGAGCATGAGGAAGATTGAAGATACACGATCCATTTCCCAGGAAGAGACCGGCATTGCCCGGCCTGCGGGAAAACCAAAAGAAATCCAGCCAAGAACCGAGGACCCACGCGCCCTTGAGATGGATTTCAGAGGACAGATATCCGCATGGTCCATCGAATCGCGAGACCGGGGCAGTTGGTGGAACAATTCCGGTTTGCGCTATATCCCTCAACTCAGTGTTAAGAAGCCCCTGGGCGCCTTGTCCTTTGTTGACCTGGAAGTATCGGCAAACGGTTTTGCGGCATATGAAAGCAGCAATCAGGATAGAGACCCCGAGCTGGAACTCTACCGGTTGAAACTACGTTATGCAACCCCACAAACGGAAACCCGGATCGGGCTACAGAAGCTCAATTTCGGACCTGCGCTCCTCTTGAGACCGTTGAAATGGTTCGATCGGCTGGATCCCCGAGATCCCCTTCAACTGACTGAAGGGGTCTACGGACTACGATTCAAATACGATGCCGGCAACAATGCGAGTGTCTGGTTCTGGGCGCTGTATGGCAACGAGGATCTGAAAGGATACGAGAGCTTTCCAACATCAGAAGATACAGCGGAGGCTGGGCTGAGGATACAATACCCGGTACCCCGCGGTGAGATTGCAGCAACCTTTCATTCCCGACAGGTGGATGCAAGCACGTTTCACCTGAAGGATTTCCGGGAAAATCGTTTTGCCTTTGACGCACGCCTGGACATTGGCATCGGACTGTGGGTGGAATCGATGCTTCAGCATCAGGATGCCTCGATGCTGCCCTACCAATGGCAGAAGATGATAACGATCGGCGCCGATTACACCTTCGGAATCGGCAGCGGCCTTTACCTTCTTGCAGAACATATGACCACTGCTGTTTCAGAGGAAGCTTTCCAGTGGGATGAAGACATTCAGGTGTCGGCCTTCTTGCTGAGCTATACGCTGGGCTTTTTTGATAGTCTCTCGGCCATCGGCACCTATTCCTGGGACCTTAAGAAGTATGGCCAGTATCTGAGCTGGCAGCGAACCTACGACAATCTGGTTCTTCAAGTCAGCGCATTTCATTACCCCCAGTCGTCAGGTGGCGCATTGGGTGGAAACCAAACAACACTGGGCGCCGGTTACGGCGGCCAGCTAATGGTGATTTATAATCACTAGAGGCAATCTCAAGACCCCAACTGGACTTCATAATCAGGGAGAGAAAAATGGATAATGGCATAGTCATCGAAGCAAAGGATCTGGTCAAGAGCTACCCGATAGGTGGCGGCCGCTTTACCGCACTGGATAAGATCAATCTGACGATCAATGCCGGGGAGTTTGCCGGCCTGGTCGGACCCAGTGGCTCCGGAAAGACGACATTGTTGAACGTTATCGGGGCGCTGGATGATCCTACAGAAGGCCATATGATCGTTGTCGATCAGGACATCGGTGAATTAAGCCATGTTGCGGCCGCTCAGCTGCGCAAGGCCCATTTCGGATTCATTTTCCAGGTTCACAACCTCCTGCCGGTCTATACCGTATATGAAAACGTCGAGTTCCCCCTGCTTCTATTGGAACGCGGTGCCTCGGATCGTAAAGAAGCCGTCATGCAGGCACTGGACTGGGTGGGCCTAACCGATAAGGCCAAATCACGGCCCGCGCAGCTCTCCGGGGGTGAATGCCAGCGCGTAGCCGTGGCCCGGGCGATGGTCAAGGAACCCAAAATAGTTCTTGCCGATGAGCCTACTGCGAATCTGGATGCGGCCAATTCCCACAATATCCTGAAGACGATGGTTCAACTGAATAAAGATCTGAACACCACTTTTCTCTTTGCCACCCATGACGAAAAAGTCATCGGCTATCTGCGCCGCATCATCACCCTCACTGATGGCAAAGTGATTGGAGACGCGGAGCAGAATCCGGATAACGAATGAAGAATATAGCCACAAAGGCACGAAGACACAAAGGTAAAGGATATGGTCTTTAAGTCGCTATCGCGAAGAGAGGAATCAATCGCCGGAAAGATAGTGGATGCTGCCTATACCGTTCATAAGATACTCGGCCCGGGGTTGCTTGAGAGAGTCTATGAGGTGTGCTTTTGTCACGAACTTGCCAAACGAGAACTCAAACATAAAAGACAAGTCGATGTTCCGATAGTCTACGATGGGTTAACGTTTGATGAAGGGTTACGTTTGGATGTCTTGGTGGAGGACCTCATTATCTGCGAATTAAAGGCTGTTGATAAGGTAAATTCCCTATGGGAAGCACAACTACTCAGTCATCTGAAATTGACAGGAAAGCGTCTTGGCTTCCTCATAAATTTCAATGTGCCGCTTATTAAGAACGGCATAAAAAGAATCATACTATAGTCTTAGTGTCTTCGTGCCTTCGTGGCAATGACTTTCAAATGAAGGGAACAAATTGGCCACCATGGCACAAAGGCACAAAGAAGGGATATGGGTTGAGGGGGCCTCGCAGCAATAGAAGCAGAATCTTCGTGTCTTTGTGCCTTTGTGGCTACTAGCCCTTGAACGAAAGATCCAAATGGGCTTCTCAATAGACCCCAATGTGCCGCTAATCAACTGCGGTATGAAGAGGATGAAATTATAATCTTAGTGCCTTCGTGCCTAAAAGCCCTTGAAAGGAAAGAACCCATGTCAACAATCAAACTTGCTTTTCGCAACATCATCAGTGCTGGTGTGAGGACATGGTTGAATGTCATTGTCCTCTCTATTGC
>JAZFSW010000002.1:0-10560 GCA_036446375.1 Desulfobacterales bacterium
TCAGAAAAGCGCCTCAGAGAGCGATAGCAACCCAGAGACCAGCGAAACCACGGATAGCGATCCAAACCCCATAGATGATTAACGCCGCCTGCAGCATGTCCAAGACCCCGGGAGTCAGCGGCCCGCCGATGCCTTCGGACAAGCGACAAGACATTGGCGGGATGACGAACAACTGGCCCCCCGCTCCATTCGGTTCAACTCAACGTCGACCGTTGCCTTCATTGACAATCTGACCTACGATGTCTCCTTCTAAAATAACACCCATGATGCAGCAATACTGGACCATCAAGGATCAGTATGGCGATGCCATTCTCTTTTACCGGATGGGTGATTTCTATGAGATGTTCTTCGAAGATGCTGAAATTGCATCAAAAATACTCGAGATTACGCTGACCTCGAGAAACAAGAACGATGAAACACCGATTCCCATGTGTGGCGTTCCCTTTCGTGCAGCCAAAGGCTATATTGCACGCCTGATCGGCCAGGGCCTCAAGGTGGCCATATGCGATCAGCTCGAAGATCCTGATGTAGCAAAAGGCCTGGTAAAAAGAGATGTCGTGCGGGTTATTACCCCGGGGATGATCATTGAAGATGAGTTGCTCGATGAAAAGACAGACAATTTTGTTCTGGCACTGGCAAAAGACCATGATGATGTGGGTATTTCCTATCTTGATATTTCAACCGGTGTCTTTCGGTTAACCGAATCAAAGGATGTCTCAACCATTTGCGAAGAAACGCTGCGAATCGGTCCTCGTGAAATTATCATTTCAAACATGGCCCAACAGGACCCATCGGTATCCCGGCTGATCGATGGGCTGTCTGAAAAGGCCGTAACGGTTGTGGATGAAAAGGCTTTTTCGTATCACCAGGGTCGTGAATACTTACTGGAACAATTCAAGACCCGTAGCCTTGAGGGGTTCGGATGTGAACATCTTCGGGCTGGTATACGTTCTGCCGGTGCACTTTTGTACTACGTCCGGGAAACCCAGAAACAGAAGATAGAACATCTATCTTCTCTGGAAACCTACCGTCTTGACACCTTTCTTCTTGTTGACGAAACAAGCTGCCGCAACTTAGAACTGCTAGGCAATCTGCGAACCGGATCCCGTCAGGGAAGCCTGCTCAATACCATTGATAGGACCATCACCGCTATGGGCGGGCGATTGTTTCGACGATGGTTGCGATACCCCCTGACCGATGTCGACCGCATCATGCTCAGACTGGATGCCGTTGAAGCAGCCAGAAACAATTCCCATACGCGAAATGCCGTCCGGGATTGCCTGAAATCCGTCTATGATCTGGAACGCCTGGGAAGCAAGATTACCATGGGCCACTGCAACGCCAGGGATCTGGTTGCGCTGAAACACTCATTGCAGGCGCTTCCCGAAATAGGATCATTCTTGTCCCAGTTCGATACCCCGACGATGGAATGGGATGGGGATATCGGCATGTTCCACATGCTGGCCGATCTCCTGGAAAGGGCCATTCGCGAGGATGCCCCTCTAACCATTCAGGAGGGGGGACTGATCAAGGTGGGCTTCAGCGAGGAATTGGATGAGCTGATTGCGATGAGCCGGGACGGGAAAGGCTGGCTGGCAGAACTTGAGGCCAGAGAGAAGAAAGCAACGGGGGTAAATTCTCTTAAGGTAAGATACAACAAGGTCTTCGGCTACTATATTGAAGCGCCCAAAACCCATTCCGATGCGATGCCTGCTCACTATATCCGGAAACAGACACTGGTCAACGCCGAACGCTACATCACCGATGAACTAAAATCCTTTGAGTCAAAGGTGCTCAGCGCCGAAGACCGAAGAGCCACACTGGAATATGACATCTTCAACCGGATAAAGGGAGAGATTGTCAAAACGAACCCGAGTATCCAGAAGGTGGCTCAGTTTCTGGCCCGTATCGACTGCCTTACCGCTCTGGCAGAGATAGCCGATCAGAATGACTATATGCGGCCGGAAATCAATACCGACGGCCTCATCCTGATCGAAGAAGGTCGTCATCCAGTGGTTGAGAAGATGATCGCCGGAGAGCGCTTTGTCCCCAATACCATCCACCTGGATAATCATGAAAACCAGGTATTGATCATTACCGGTCCCAATATGGCAGGAAAATCCACGGTTCTGCGTCAGGTAGCCCTTCTTGTTCTCATGGCACAGATGGGTTCCTTCATACCGGCCGCCCGGTCTTCGATTGGTATTACCGATAGGATCTTTACCCGTGTCGGTGCCTTGGATAATCTTTCCCAGGGGCAGAGCACGTTCATGGTGGAGATGGAGGAGACGGCCAATATTCTAAACAATAGCACGGCAAAAAGCCTTGTGATAATGGATGAGATCGGGCGGGGAACAAGCACCTACGATGGTATGAGTATTGCTTGGGCGGTCGCAGAATATCTTCATGATTTGAAGGGTGTCGGCGTTAAGACTCTTTTTGCGACTCATTATCATGAACTTACTGCCCTTTCTCAAACCAAGACCCGGGTGAAGAACTTCAATATTGCGGTCCGGGAATGGAATGACCAGATCATTTTCCTGCGGAAACTCGTGGCCGGAGGTACCAACCGGAGTTACGGCATTCAGGTCGCCCGGCTTGCAGGTGTTCCCGATCCTGTTATTCTTCGATCAAAGAAGATCCTATCCACGATAGAAGAGACAGAACGGGGTGCTGGCAATTTGCCCCTCTTTGCCGATAGTAGACAGGATCAACCCGCCGGACCGGTCCAGATTGATCTTTTCCGCAAACCGGAAGGCTATATGATCAGCGAGCTTAAGAAACTGGATATAACCCAAATGACGCCTCTTGATGCCTTGAATTATCTAAGTGAACTTCAGGAAAAAGTAAGGAGCGATTCCAATTGACTGGACCGTTGCCCACAGGATCTGTTAAGACCTTCCTTTTTGCCCTTTGTATGGGTGGTCTGCTTTTTGCGCCGGACGTGTCGGCCTTAAGTCCAAAGGATCAGTACAACAAAGCCGATGCCTGTTATCGAGCGCTTCTCAGGAACACCCAGAAACAGAAATACAGGGACAACTGGGTCCGATGCATCGAAATGTCCGAGAAGGTGTACCGTAAAAGTCCTTCCGGCCCCTGGGCAGCAGCCGGTCTGCATTTGTCCGGAAAACTCTATCGGGACCTCTACCGGCAGTCCTACAGTGCGCGGGACAGCCGGAAGGCCATCGCGACATTTAAGCGCATTATCAAACGACACCCGAAAAGCCGGTATCGAGCCAAAGCCGAAACTGCCATAGTTGCGATGGCTGAGAAGGGGCGAAAGAAACGTCCCCCTGCGCCAACTCCTTCGAATAGAGAAGCTAAGGAAATGTATCACCAGGCCGATGCCTGCTACAAGAAACTCCTTAGGAGCACAAAGAAACGGAAGTACAGGGATAACTGGTTGCAATGCATCGATGCCTTCAGGGCAGTATACCGCCATGATCCGTCCGGTTCCTGGGCGGCAGCAGGTTTGTATATGTCTGGAAGTCTTTATCATGGCCTCTTTAAGTATTCCGGGAGAAAGAATGACCGAAAGGAAGCCATTGCCCAGCTGCAACAGGTCATTGGCGGATATCCGAAAAGCCGGTATCGAAAAAGGGCAAAGGATGCCATCCATGAAATCACCGGATCGGCCAGCAAGATGGTCGCGGCTAAGAAGAACCCGATCCCACCCAAGAGAACCGGGATTCCCAAGGCGGCGAAAACGAAAGCGACCCAGGGGAAAAGCGGACCGGTCCATCGCCGGGATGATTACGGCGGGGGTACGCAGACCGGTACGACAACCATAACCGGGCTGAGACACTGGTCCAATCCCAGCTACACGCGAATTGTTGTGGACGCCGATGGCAAAGCGTCCTATACCTACCGACTTCTCAAGAAGGATCCGGCTATCAATAAGCCGCAACGGCTCTATGTGGACATCAAGAACGGTCGCCTGGGGAAAGATATAGAAACCGTTATCCCCATCAACGACAATCTGCTTACAGACGCGCGCGCTGGGCAGCATAGCCCGGACACCGTCCGGGTGGTTGTGGATATCAAGTCTTTCAAAACCTACAAGATCTTCTCCCTTAGGAACCCTTTCAGAATCGTTATCGATATCTGGGGGAAAGCATCGCAAAAGACCCGACGGGCATCGATCAAGGCACCCGTTCGAAAATCGGGGAAGCAGGCATCACCGGTAAAAACAAAGGGGAAAAATGCGCCCAGCGATCTTGCCAAGCAGCTCTCATTGGGGGTGAGCCGGATCGTTATTGATCCGGGTCACGGTGGAAGAGACCGTGGTGCGCCGGGCTATCTGAAGGGAGTCTATGAAAAAGACATTGCGCTTAAAATTTCTAAACGATTGGCACAGAGAATCCGGAAAGAGCTGGGTTGCGAGGTTATTCTCACGCGAACCACGGATAAATACCTTACCCTTGAAGAGCGAACGGCAATTGCCAATACTCAAAATGCCGATCTTTTTATATCGATACATACCAATGCAGCAGAAGATCGACGAGCGCATGGAATCATGACCTTTTTTCTCAATCTGGCCACAGACAATGACGCGATCCTGGTTGCTGCCAGAGAAAATGCTACCTCAACCAAGAACATCAGCGATCTGCAGACGATACTCAGTGATCTAATGCAAAATGCCAAGATCAATGAGTCCAGCCGGTTGGCCGGCCATGTTCAGACATCGACATATCAACATATGAAAACCCAATACAGCAGAATAAAGAGCAAGGGTGTCAAGCAGGCGCCCTTCTACGTCCTTCTCGGTGCCCAGATGCCCGCCATATTGGTGGAGACTTCATTCATTAGTAATTCCAGGGAGTGCAAGCGACTCACCAATACCCATTACCAGGATCATATGTCTCAGGGAATTATGAAGGGCATTCGGGCGTATATCCGGGAAACCAATCCGACCGCTTACCTGAAAATGGCACCGAAAACCAATACCGACGGGTAAGTCTCTTCACAAGACGACAGACGGCCTCTGAATCCGCAACACCTTGTGTTTACAACACATACCCCCACCTGTGTACCTGGCAAATCCGCCGACAGACCCCTTGTTTTCTTTACTTTCAGGCATCTTTCGTGGTATAAATAGCGCTTAAAGTGTTTTGGGCTTGACCAAGTTTTGTCATTTCGTGTCTTGTCGATTACACTGCAAACGATAGCGAACGCGTTGATGCAACCGAACAACTCGAGATTATCATTGGTGCTGACAGTCTCGTGTAAAAGACGCCTGCGCGCCCTCTATCCCAGAGCGTTTACTCAGAGCGCAGATCTATCTTTCTACGAGTTCATAAATGGTGGGAGACCTGTCATGAAACGAGTTTTAATATCGATTGTCACGGTCCTGTTTCTTCTATCCATCTTCTCTTCAGCTAGTGCTGATAGTGGCCGACTGGGCTCTTCATCCAGAGATTCAAAACGCTTGACCTTCCCCAGTAGGGGAAAACTTGTCGGGAGCGGTGTCAATCTGAGATCCGGTCCGAGTCTAACAGCCGATGTTGTCGATAGAATTTCAGAAAAGGATCGCTCCATCGATATTACAGGGCAGCAGGATGACTGGTACCAGGTAAGAACAGAGAATGGCTATGCGTGGATTAACAGGGCATATGTGATCCTGGACGTGGCTGCCGCCCGACCCACGGAGAAGAATGCCAAACCTTCGCGGGAAAATGGCAGGGCCACAGTTTCGGATGCGGATCGAGAAGGAGAAGCGGATAGTTATCGCGAAAGCAGCAACGGCGCTACGTCCGCCGAAGCGCCCTTCTCATCAGCTGCTGAGGAACGTCCACCTGAAGAACCGGGTCGTGCCTACTATGATTTTGGCGTATTTGCCTATGAAGATGGGGATTATGAGGATGCTGAATCCAATTTCACAAAAGCCCTGTCTTTTGATGTAGACAATGCGTTCTATAACCATTTTCTCGGAAAGACCTATCAGAAGATGAAACGTCACGCTGAGGCTATGCGGCATCTTGCCCGGGCCTGGGAGATTGACCCGGCCATGCTCGGATTGCGGTATGATCTGGCATTTCAGCACTACCAGATGGCCAATTATGAAACCGCTGCCGATCTATTCATGCAGACGGTAGCGGAAGAGCCCGGCAATGTGCTGGCTCACTACTATGCGGGAACCTGTCTTTTCAAGCAGAAGCGATATGAAACGGCACTGGGTTACTTTCTCACTGCCGCAGACAAGAGCTCATCGATCCGTGCCAATGGTCTTTACTATGCAGGCATCTGCTATCGAAAGATGGAGAAAATCAAGGAAGCGATCGACCAGTTTACCTATGTCAAATACGTTGCCGGTTCTCCGGCCCTCAAGAGCAATGCTGCAAAATGGCTTGGGGAAATCGAAGCCCGCCGGAAGCGTTTGAAACCCCTCCGTCTTTACGCGAAAATCGGTTATGCCTATGATGACAATGTGCGCCTTGAACCGCTGGACCAGGATATCTTTGCCGATGAAGACGACGCCAACATTACCGCTTATCTTTCAGGCCGGTATGATTTTGTCAACCGTGACAATATTAAGCTCGGAATTGGCTATAACCACTTTCAGACCATCCATAATCGTCTCGAAGCTTATGATCTGGTGGGCAGCATCTCCGATATCCATTTCAATTACAAAATCCGTGGGGTGACCCTTGGTTTCAGCTATCTACCATCGTTTTTCTGGCTGGATACGGTAAGCTACATGCGCCGACAGCAATTCAAACCCGATATATCCGTGCGTATCGGTAAACGGATTTCAACGCGCCTCTCTTATAGTTATATGGAGATCGATCATGTCCAGGACAATGGCCGGGATGGGCATATCGATGAGATTACCGCAGACGGCTTCTACACCTACACGGGAAAGGTGATGCTGTTCGGTGGGGCAGCCTATGAGAAGAGTCAGACGACCCATCCCAACCAGGAGTACGCCCAGTCAAAACTGAAACTCGGATTGGCGGCAACCCTTCCCCGGGCGTTGAAGCTCAATGTGACGGCAAAATACAATCATAAACAGTATGACAACATGGACACCCTTCTAAATGCGATACGACGAGACACCAAATACAGTGGTGCGCTGTCGCTGTCCACTCGATTTCTGTCGGACGGGTGTAGCCTCGTTCTTGATTTCAGTTACACGAGTAACGATTCCAATATCATTGCCTATAGCTATGAAAGACTGGTAGCGACGCTATCTCTGGCCGCAACCTACTAATGGGAGCCTGAGCATGACAACCTTACACCGGATATCCATCTACGTATTGTGTTTAAGTGTCTTTTGCAGCATTGCATTTCTGGGCCATGTGTACAGTGCCGATACCCCATCAACATCCTTGATACCCGAGGGTCTGACGGTGGAGGATGTGTATAGGCCGGGCTTTGGAAAGGCGGTCGGCAGGGTGATGTTGGTTCAGGGAAAAGTGGTTATCATGCATGCCGACAAGCAACGCGGGTACTGGGCCAAGAAAGATCTCTCGCTATACAAAGGCGATACGCTCATCACCGAAAACAGAGGGCGTATGCGACTAAAACTCAACGATGGGAGTGTCCTGACGTTAGGCTCAAGAACCCGGCTGGTTATCACCCGGAGTGTCTATAACCCTGAGAAACAGAGCCGGTCCTCGTTTATGGGGATGGATCTGGGGAAGATCCGATTCATTGTCACCAAATTGCTCGGGTTCAAACGCTCTGAATTCAAGGTGAAGACAAAGACAGCCGTTGCCGGTGTCAGGGGATCCGATTTTGTTGTGGCCATCAATGAGCTCACGGACAGCACCTCGGTGGCAACGCTTGATGAGGAAACCACCATAGAAGTACAGGCGACAGCGGATCTTGAGGCCCCACCGACGGTTCTGGGTGCATTGGAAAAAACAGAAGTCCAACTGGGAGAATTGCCTACCGACCCTGTAGAGGTAACCACCGACGAAGTTGAGCAGATCACTCAGGAATTCACCGTGACAGAAGAATCCGATACAGCCACCACTGAGGACGTGGTTGGCGAAAAGAAGTCTGAAAAGAAGGGAGATAAGGACGGGGACGCTGACAAGGACGAAGAGGCCGACAAGGACGAGGAAGCTGACAAAGACGAGGAAGCCGACAAAGACGAAGAAGCTGACAAGGACGAAGAGGCTGACAAGGACGAAGAAGCCGACAAGGACGAAGAGGCTGACAAGGACGAAGAAGCTGACAAAGACGAAGAAGCTGACAAAGACGAGGGAGAAGAAACCGGAGAGGGATCTGGAGGGGAAGAGAAGGCTGAAGGGGAGCCGACTGCTGAAGAAACAGATATCGAAGACGGTGATGACGCGACAGAGTCTTCACAGGTAGAATCAACACCGACAGCGATGCCGAAAGAACAGGTGCCGTCAGACCCGGTACCGACAGAAACGGGGCAGGACGAACTGGCAGCGGCAGAACTGGCACCAGCAGACCCTGAACCGAGGGCCGCGGAACTGCCAGGAGCCGCACCGGATGAGCTGGCGCCAGCCGTTGATCCAGTTACGGAAGTGGCGTTTGAGGCCGAAGCAGGGATCCTGTTTGAGGCGAGTGACGTTGAAACAATTGATTTCACAGAAGATCTGGTATTTGATGAAGTCGTTCCTCAGGATGCCCTTGATTTCGTTGACATTGCCGGACAGGAACAAACGGTAGCCGAACAGGTTGACACGATCACCGAACAGCAGAGCGAAGAAATACTCGATGGGATTATAAGGGAGAGCTTGCCCGATTTTCCATCAACACCCTAGAAGGAGTTTGGCCCGTGCTCACCTGCATTTCAATCGTTTCACCTATTCAGGTCGAAGGATGACCGGAATAAGGAGGCAATAAAGTGATAGCTCAAATGAAGAATCGATCCGGCCACGCAACAAGGTGGTTGTCCTTGTCCATAGTCCTTGCGTTGTCATTGTCCTCCGGTATCGGATATGCAGCAGTCGTGGCGCCGACAGTTACAACCACAATTCCGACTATGATAGGTTCGACAACCGCTATAAGTGGTGGAGATGTTACGTCGGATGGCGGGGAAACATTATGGGAGAGGGGGATGTGCTGGAACACATCGGGAAATCCCACTATCAGCGACACATGCACCAGCGACGGCACGGCCAATGGCGTCTTCACAAGCAACATTACCGGACTTATTCCCCAAACCAGCTACTACGTCAGAGCATACGCCACCAACAGCGCGGGCACATCCTATGGTATCCATGAACCCTTTAATACGGGTTCAGCCGAATCGAATATATCCATAAGAATGACCGTTGATAAGGCCTCGGTGGTATTAGGTACCGATGTTGTCTTTACGATCACGGCAACCAACTATGGTCCTGATGACGCCACAGGGGTTATAGTGACCGATTTGTTACCGATCGGATTGACCTATCAGAGTGACACCGGGGGAGCCGATTATGCATCAGGTACCGGTGTGTGGAATATTAGCAGCCTTGCAAAAGAGGCTGCGGCTACGCTCACTATCACAGCGAGTGTGGACCAACTGGGCACAATAACCAATGTTGCCACAAAGACCGCCGGTCCGCAGGACAGCATTGCAGACGATGACTCATACGATGCTTCGGTTACCGGCGTGCCGGCACCCACAACGGGGGCTGATATATTCATAAGAAAGGTCGTTGACCATGCGACGCAGGGCGTCGGTCTTGATGTGGTTTTTACGATTACGGCAACCAACCGTGGTCCGGATGCCGCCACCGGTGTTGAGGTGACCGATTTTCTGCCCCCGGGCGCACTGACCTGGGTAAGTGATGACTCCTCCGGGCAATACGATCCAGATACCGGCGTGTGGACCCTCCCCAGTAGTCTTGCAGCGGGCGCATCTGCCACGCTTGATATCACTGCCAGGGTGGGGCAGGCCGGTGTGATACACAATATTGCCACAAGGACGGCATCTGTCACTGAAGATAATTTTCCGGAAAATGATTCATACAGCGCCAAACTTACCGGCATGGCGCCACCCCCACACGAAGCAGACATTGCCATAACGAATGTTGTTGACCTTGCCTCGCAGAATGTTGGTTCCGACGTCGTGTTTACGATTACAGCTACCAATCATGGCCCTGATGATGCCACCGACGTTCTGGTGACCGAGTCACTGCCCCCAGAATTGAATTATGTGAGTGATGATACCACGCCGGGCTCCGGGGCGTTCTACCGCTATAGTACCGGCCTATGGCTCTGGGATATCGGCAATCTTGCCAGAGGTGACACTGCCACGATCAATGTTACGGCGAGAGTGGATAAGGATACCGTGATTGCCAATGTGGCAGAAAAGATTGCATCAAGCCCGGTAGACCACATCAGAGGCAATGACAAAAGCTCTGCTTTGGTCACCGGTGTGTCTGGGGGATCTATAGATATTGCCATCACAAAGACAGTAGACATTCGGAATCCGGCACCAGAGTCAAACGTTGAATTTACGATAGTGGCCACTAACAATGGTATCAGTTTGGAATCAGGTGTTACTGTGGCCGATTCGTTGCCATCGGGGCTGACCTGGGTAAGTGATGACTCCTCCGGGCAGTACGTTCCAGGTACCGGCGTGTGGACTCT
>JAZFSW010000003.1:0-5413 GCA_036446375.1 Desulfobacterales bacterium
TGAGGGTGACGGTTGCTTCTCCCCCGCTGACCGGTTCGACAATGACCGTCCCAGTATTCGTAGGGTCTGATCCGGTGAAGGTTCCCAGCGTCGTGGCAAACCGGACATTGTTCTGGTCCGGGGCCGATACAGTGATGGTTAAATCGGCATCGATGTCAAGGCTGGCTGTCTCTGTTGCCGGGGTTGTAATGGCGAAGGCCACATCACCGGCCGAGCCTATCGTATATGCTGTCGTCGTATCCGTGCCGAGACCGGTAGCCGTGACGGTTGCCTCGCCGGCGTTGGTGCCGGTTACCGTTACCTGAAGCTCGCCATTTGTCGAGGTGTTTGCCTCTTCGGTCGATAGGGTTACACCGCCGGTTCCACTGACGGCCAACGTAATCGGGATACCGCTGAGAGTGATTCCCCCAGCGTTTTTCGCTGTTATCGTAAGGGTTGCCGTTCCCCCATCGTCAGTGAGCCTGGTGCTGTCTGTAGAGGCGGCGAGTGTTGATCCGACAATCTGTACCGCTATCTCATCGGAAAGCACTGAAAGTGTAGCGGTGATTGTGGCATTCTGATTGCTGGGATCTACCGTTCCGGACGAAAAGGTTATCTGTGCCTCGCCGTTGGCATCCGTTGTAGCAGACGCTACATTGATTTGTCCGGCATCGACGCTGAAGGTCACGGTGGCACCTGCAACCACCGCTCTGTCTGCATCCAGCACAGTGGCCGTAACGGTGGCCGAATCCGAGTTGTCGGATTTTACCGTGGTCTGGGATACGGAAAGCGAAAGGGTCGCCGGTGTTCCTCCGCTGCCATCTCCAGAGCCATCCCCACTGCCATCGCCGGATGTGGTGCCCGCCGGGGCTGTCCCGCTGCCGCTCGGGCCGCAACCGATCGTTTGAAATGCGAGAAACACAATGAGAATAGTCAGAATCGTAAAACGAATACGGTTAAATTTCATGACAACGACCTTTCTTGCCTGAAGCGCGTTGATAGCTGCAAGGTTTTTTGCTGTTATACCGATTCAAATATCAAATATTGACTGGGCCAAGGGTCTCGGCCCAACTACGCCTTACATGGCACGTTGTTTCAGTTTGACAATTCTTGGTGTAATAAAGATCAAAAGCTCTTCCTTTCGGCTTGTCTCCGATTCCGTCTTAAACAGCCAGCCGAGGAGGGGGATTTTCGAAAACCCGGGCAAGCCGGATTCCCCGGTGGTCTTTACTGTTTTTATGATGCCCCCGATAACAACCGTGTCACCATCGTTGATGAGAAGCTCGGTTTTTGCCTCTTTGGTGGTGAAGGATTGTTGGCCTGAAATCATCTCACCGATATCATTCTTGGTGATGCTTATCAGCATGGAAATGCGATCGTCCGGCGTTACATGGGGGGTTACTTCCAGTGACAGATCGATATTCTTGAATTTGACGGTCGCTAGGCCGGACTCATCTCTTTCCAGGTAGGGGTATTCGAGGCCCTGTTTGATGGTAGCCTTCTTGTTATCCAGAGTGACGATTTTCGGGGAAGAAACGATTTTTCCTTGCCCCTGGGATTCCATCGCGCGAAGTTTGGCATCCAACATCAGCGGTGTGCCGGCAATCCGGGCAAAGCTGAATCCCACTGTGCCGCTTAAAGCGGCATCCATTGTGCCGGGGAAGTTTACCGCCGAATCCCAGCCATACGTACCTCCCAGGGCATCGAAACTGCGTTGCGGACCGATGCCTGCCCGGGGGTCTGACGGCTGGATTCCCCCTGCCATGCCCCACGAGGTTCCGATTTGCCGAGAAAAATTCGTACTGGCTTCCACGATTCTTGCCTGGATAATCACTTGGGGTGTTACCGTATCGAGCTCGCGTACGACGCGTCTGGCTTGCTCAATTTTCTCAGCCACATCGGTTATAATGATGAGATTGGAGCGATCATCGACGCTGATCGTACCCCGCTCCTTGGTCAGTATCTCTTTGATGTGGGGCATGATTTCAGTTTTTGCGTTGGAATAGCTGACCCTGATGTATTCTGTAATCAGGGGTCCAAGGGACTTCTTCTCCTCTTCGGCTTTCTGCGCTTCGCTTTCCATACTGCGTCTATTCGATTTTTCGCTCTGGAGTGTAGCGATAGTGGCTACCCGTATGATGTTGCCTTCGGCGACTTTTCCCAGCTGATTCATTCGCAGGATAAGCTCCAGCACCTGATCCCATGGCACCGGCTTGTCAAGGGCCAATGTGACTTTTCCTGTGACATCCTTGTCGATCGCAAAGTTTCTTCCGCTTACTTTTCTTAGAATGCGGAATACATTCTTAATGTCTGTATCATAGAAATCCAGTGCAATCTTCTGGCCGGTGTATTTTTGAGTTGATCCGGCGGCCGGGGTTTTTCCCTCTTGGGAAATCTGATCCTGTTGCTGGACCCTAGCCGGCGAAGCTGCAAGGGCCTGCTGCCAGGGCGGTATATCGGCCTCGGCCAGCGGCTTCGGGGGTATTGAGGATGCGTCAAAGTGGACCTTCAAAACGGTGCGCGCCTGTTCAATATGGTAGGGAACCGCTTCCCGCAATTCGATCAAAAACGTTGCCGTTGAGGCCGTGTCGGGTGCCTGTAAGGGCGTGATGCGATCTACAGCACTCCTGAAGCGTGTGGTAATTAACGGACGCTGGTGGTACCCGGGAAGTTTTGTGTTCAGCAACCGGAGCAGAATGCGCCTATCGGCTGTCTTCTTAACGCTGTATTCAACCGGCGCTGTTGTCCCAATGATTATCGTCGATTTCCCGGCCTTCCCGCCAACAAAATCAATCCGATTCACCCATGTCGTTTCTGATGACGATGGGACTTTTGCCGTGGCGCTATCTGCTTCCGGCAGCGCTTGCTTGTATTCCCGCGGCGAGGAGGCATCCTGAATCGAAAGAGCGACCTTCGGTGGGCTCTCACGGCGCTCTTCCCTCTTCTCACTGATTTTGACAGAACGTGAAACGACCCGGTTTCTTTTGAAAGATACGGTAAGATCCTTATCTTGCCTGGAGACCGTATAGGGGATGTTCTCGACCAGAGAAATCTTCACCATAGCGGTGGTTCCCCGCACATTGAGCGCCTCGGCTTCAACTGAACGGATCGTGCTGTTGTCAGATAGGTGCGGGCTGCCCGCATCATCGAGTCCTGTTTCAGGAAAATAGAGCAACACCGCCGGGGGCGAAGGCTGCTTGACCGATGTGTATGTAAGCATTTGCCTTCCCCTGATGCGTACCGAAACGGATTCAGAACCTTCTGATATGCTGATATCCACGATACGGTTAATCGCGGTGGGGGGTGCGGCAGCCTCTTGGCCTGTCTTCTTGGCATCCCTTGTGGATGCGCATCCTATGGTGAATGTTATCAGCCCTACCAGGAAGGTGATTTGCATCCTGACTCGAAACATTCGATTGATTTTGCGTTTCATGTTAATCTTCTCCAGGCGGTTTCTGAAGTTTCAACTCTTTCCTGCGAGTCGACGTTTCGCTTAATCCATAACTGACTGTTTCCTCAACAATTACTTTTCCCTTTAATATCTTGGCGACTTTTCCCCTGTTGCTGCCGATATATGTGCCCTTGGCAATCACATACCCCTTGCCGGAAGGCTCTTCCACAAGAGCCATGTTTCCACTGGGAGAAAGGATGATACCGACCAGTTTCAGCTGGCTCAAATCCAGTTTTTCAAGGGGCGTCTGCAAGACATGCGCTTTGGATTTGGCTCCAACAGCATCTGTTGCAATCTCATTTTCAAACCAGGGCCTAAAGGGATCTATCTTCCCCTTGGGGATGTATACATATGCTATTTCAGGTGGCGGGCTTACTTCAGATTCCTTGATGGGTGCAGGTGCCGATGCCTTGTCCGGCAACGGGCTTACCTCGGGCGACGCATCCGGCTCCGGCGTGATTGCCGGTTTCTTCTCAACCGGTGGTGGGACCGGCTGTTTATCGGCTGCGGCAAGCGGAGAAGCAGTGGAAAGTTGGGGTTTGGACGTATCTGTTTTCTGGATATTGATTTTCTGTGTGATCACCCTCGGTTGCGGGGGAGCAGGCGCATCGCGGCAGCCCGAAGAAAGAAGAAGAATCCCCGATACGATGGTGATGGTGAAGAGAGGTCTATGATGTCTTGTGCTTTGCATGGTGAATCGTTTCGCTTCTATTTCTTTTCCGGCGGCGCTGCTTCGATAAACTTGTAGGTAACAGCCGTACATTCGGTCTCGAGCTTCTCACTCCTATCCGAGGATCGCATAACAATGTCTCTAATGTTTACAATTCGGGATAGCTTGGAGACCTTATCGAAGAAGATTGCCACGGCATGGTAATTGCCCGCCACTCTGAGGGCCAATGGGATTTCTGCGTAGAAATCACGTGGTATTTCAGGCCTCGGTTGAAACAGCAGAAATTCAAGTCCGGCATCCTGACCGGACCGTGAGATGCTTGTCAGCAGAGAGGGAATCTCCTGTTTCTCAGGAAGAGCCTTTGCGACCTCACCGAGCCGAGTTTCTGCCTGCGCCATCTTGCCCCGCCACGAATTCAGTTGCATGGCGGTCCGTTTGGCCCTGTCAAGCTTGGTGGTGGCATCTTTAAGCTCGGTTCCCAGCCGGTTGATGTCACTGAAGCTCGGCATGATGGACAGCCAGACAAAGGAACCGATAAGAACAGCAAATGTCGCTCCATATATCAGCAGCCGCTGTGTCTTGGTCAGCTTCTCAAACTTCTCGATAAGCGGGTCCAGGAAATCGAAAGAAATGTCGATTTTCTTCATTTCTTGTCTGCTCCATCTTTCGCTGCAATGGGTTCCACAGACACCTTCTTGCAGTCAATCTGGAATTCTTTGAGATTCAGATCCCCAGTCTTCTTCTCCTGCTGCAAGTTCATGAGGTTAACACTGGAAAACAGCTTTGATCCTTCCAGCCGTTCCATAAACTCTGCAACGGTTTTGTTGTCCAATGCCAGGCCGTCTATCCTGAGGGTCGTTGTCTTAACGTCCTCTGCCTCTACGCTTTGCTTTTCTTCAAGGCTGGTGAACCACATCCTTCTGGGTATGACCATCCCTGTCATGGCATCAAGCAAACGGACGGGCCCCTCACGATTTGACTCCAATGTCTCGATGACACCGATTTTATCGTTCAGGATCTTGAGTTCTCTTTTGATACCGGCGATCTCGAAGTTCTTCTTCTGAAATTTTGAAAACTCTTTGTTTGTGCTCTCTAACTCAATATTGAGATCTTCTACCTGGGCGGACAGGTTTCTGCTAACCAGAAGCAGAAGCAAGGATACCATAACGATAGACAGGGCGAAAATGGTGAGGTGCTGTCGTAGATTTTCTTTCCTGCGAGCAGCTCGGAATGGGAGAAGATTGATTCTAATCATTTGTCAGCAACTCTTCTTAACGATAAACCCATGCAGATTGCAGCCTGGGGAGCAATCT
>JAZFSW010000004.1:0-10571 GCA_036446375.1 Desulfobacterales bacterium
AGCGAAAGCACGATCTCGGAAGCAAAGGAGATGTGGGCTGCCAGGGAACTGTCAGATGAAACCACACCACCTGAAATCTCTCTGCGACGTTTCGGTTGGCTTTTCATGAAGACCTGGCCGTTCATGGAGCCAATGAAATGGCATATCCTGCTTACCGCTGTAATCGTCCCCATCGTTATGATTGCTGTGGGCAACTTTTCGGGAACGATTACCGGTGACCTCTGGGCAAACAAGATCCTCGGCAACGCCGAGAAGCTGCAACCGGTTCAGGCTGCCTTCCTGTTTGTCGACGACAGTTTCGTAAAGCACGACATCCTTGTCGAACGCGCGTATGAAGACCTGACCCCCCGGCCGGCCCTGCAAACATTTTCGATGGATATTGTGGGCTATTCGGTTGTTGGCGGTCAGGATAGAGAAAAGATCCTCCATCACATTGAGAAGACCCTGTCGGAATACTACACTCAAACCTTTGCGCTGGACATCGTCGGCCCTCAATTGGTTCCTGAGGAACAGAGACAGGCCATTCTCAGCGCGATTGAGGACGGGTTGTCCTCTTGCCTCCGCTCAACTGAGACCCAGGGAATACAGACCATTGACTGGGGCCTATCGGAAGAGCCCTTCCGCTGGTGGGGACTTGCCAGTCCGAGAGAGCGGATGTCCTTTGCGACCACAACGATCCAGACAACATCGGAAACCGATCTTGCCGGGCTGAAAGTGAAGGTTGACCGGATAGTGGAGGCCATGGAAATCAGTGGGGTTGCCGTCGACGTTTTCGAGCAATCGATAAACGTCAAGGAGATGCGGGTGCCGCAACAGGTTGTCCCCGTGCCGGGAGAAAGGGAAATTTACGCAGAAGGAATGCTTGAAGTCTCAGGGCATATGGATCTGGCACACCTTAAGACGTTGATGAAGCCGATTACAGATCCTGTGTATAGCCAAGCCAATATACATGAGATGAGCCAGGACCAACGACGAACGGTTCGAAACCGATCGCTGATGTGGTTTGCGTTCGGTGCGCTATTCAGCATCGTTGCCTGGACCGGGATTACCCCCTATTACACGGCTTGGGTCTGGCAGAACGTCATCCACCATCTTCGGGTGCGCATGATTGAACAGGTGGAGCATGTCTCCCTTCAGTTTCACAATGACTCCCGAGCCGGAGATGCCATCTTCCGTGTGAATCAGGACAGCAACCAGATCAACGTTGCGCTTCAGCAGGCCATCATGGAACCGTCCCTGACGGCCTATAACGTCGCCATTGTATCTTCATTTGTCGTCGGTTTCGATCCCCTGTTGGCCGGCGGCGTCCTGGTAGTTGCGCTAGCAATGCTGGGCCTCACCATTGCATTCACACCCAACATTCGCAGGCGCTCGGTAGCCAATCGTGTGACCAACAGTAATTTGACATCCCGGCTACAGGAGACATTTGCCGCCATGAAGCTGGTCAAGGCCAACCGCGCCGAAAACCTGGTTCTTGATCGATTCAACGCTGACTCCCACAAGGCATTGGACGCCTCCCTATACTACCGGTTTGTAATGATCGTTCTAAGTATGCTGGTTATGCTCCTGGGGGGTGGGCTGATTATCGGTCTTGAGTATCTTATGGTAACATGGACCGTCGCGGATCCTGCCAAAGCGACTTATCTGGGATGGCTATTCGTCAGTATCATCGGTTTCAAGATATGGAATCTGGGAGCATTTGGCGATGCAAACGGCCGCATCAATGGACTCCTCTGGGAAGGCTACGGCCTGGTGCGCTGGTGGGGCATGATGCAGGACCTTTTCATCGGCTTGGAGCGGGCGTTCTATTTCATCGATCTTAAACCCGATGTGGTCGACAGCGACGAGCCGAAGGACTATCCGACGTCGATACAGCGCGTCACCTGGTCCGGCGTTCGCTTTGGTTACAAAGACGATCAGCCGGTCCTGCAGGGCGTTGACCTCCAGGCCGACGTGGGGACGGTGACGGCCATCGTCGGGCAGACCGGTTCCGGAAAATCGACCCTGATGTCCTTGCTGCTGAGATTGTTCGATCCCACCGAAGGCAAAGTGGAAATCAACGGTATCGATCTGAAAGATTTTCGGGTCGATGATATCAGGACAAACAGTGCCATCGCCCTTCAGAAGAACATTCTCTTCACCGGAAAGGTCGCCGACAACATCAGCTACGCGGTCAACAATGCGACACGTGAAGATGTTGAGCAGGCGGCAAAGATCGCGTGTGCCCATGATTTTATCGTGGCAATGGACGGCGGCTATGACAGCGAACTGGGGGATCGCGGCAGTAAACTCTCTGCCGGGCAGCGGCAGCGATTGACCATCGCTCGAGCGGTGATTCGTAATACGCCCATCCTTATTCTTGACGAACCGACGGCATCATTAGATGCCCAGACCGAGCAAGAGGTCCTGGCCAATCTGGCCCAATGGGGCCGGGACAGGATTGTGTTCCTGATTACCCATCGCCTATCGACCATTCGCAACGCAGATCAGATCGCGTTCCTTGAAGATGGCCGGATTGTTGAAACCGGCAGCCATGAAGAACTGATGGCTCGATCCGAAGGACGGTACCGTGGCTTCGTTCAGGCAGAGACAGTCGGTGTTGAAGGCGGTGACGCATGAGCAGCAAAGGCGGCAAGACGAAGACCCATGACGTCACTATAGTAACGACACACAAGGGTAGCCTGTTCAGCGGGTTCAAGCGTGGCGAGAAGTTTGACGACCATATCGATACCGATGCGGAAATCACCAACATGGCGGCCATCCGACTTGTAGGACGTGGTCTTATGATGGTGCGTTACGCCAAAGGCTTGTTTGTCGCAAAGACATTTCTCTCTACCGCCCTGTGGATCCCCGGCCTGTTTCTGGCCTGGTTTGGCAAGATCGTAACCGATCATGTCATCCTCGGTAAGGAACTTATCGTAGACGAAGTCCTCTTCCCACCCCATATATATCCCCTCCTCACCTATCTGGAGGGGATGAAACCCATGGAGATCATGCTCACCCTGACAACCATCTATGTTATCGGGCTCCTGATTATCGGCACCCGGGCCGGCGGCACCGGTGCCGGTACCTTTGGCGGCCGGGATGCGGCCTCCGGATCTGAAAACGCCATCAGTGGCGGCGGCAGCGGCGCCGGGTCTATCTGGGGAATCGCCGAATGGTGGATCAATGTGCGCCTGACCCAACGGATGGCCAACACATTGCGTACCCAATTATTCGATCGCCTCATCCGGGTTCCCATGACGTCGATTGACGATCAGCGCGTGGGCGACCAGGTCTACCGGGTAATGTATGACTCCACGCAAGTGCCATCCATTGTCTGGGAATTGACCCTCAAGCCGTTCTTTACCATCCTCGGTTATGCCATCACCATGTATCAGTTGGAGTACACCTATGGGGAAGTTGCGCCGGAGTTGATCTGGATCGCCTGGATCATGTTTCCTGTGGTTCTTTTCTCCACCTTGCCCATGACCCGGCTGATCAGACGCACCAACCAGAATACCCGAGCTGCCGGGGCAGCATCCACCAACGCCATGGAAGAGACGATGAACAATATCGCTGCCGTACAGAGCCTGGGGGGTATGAGGCAGGAAACCCTGAAGTTCGCCGAACGGAGTGCGCATCAATTCTGGCGGGAACGGGTCGCAATGGTCATCGGGGTTGCCCTGATCTTCTTTATTTCCTTTTTCAGCGAGGCGATTGGTCTCTTCATCGCTTACATCACTTCAGGCATAGCCATCGATGGCCAACTTACTGTGGGGGATTACTTTGCAGTGCTGGGTCTCTATTTTAACATTCGGGGAAGCGCTGGCGAAATCGGTGGCCTGTGGGTGAGACTTCAGGGGGCTGTGGCTGCCATTCGCCGCGTGTTCTTCTTTATCGATTACACATCGGAAGAAGACCAGGATGGCGACCTGGAACTGCAGTCATTGGAAGAGGGTGTTGAATTCAAGGGCGTCGACTATGTTTATCCGGACGGCCGCCAGGCCCTGAAGAATATCAATCTCCAGTTATCCAAAGGGGAGGTGATTGCCTTTGTGGGTCCGACAGGAGCGGGCAAGACCAGCCTTGCCTATATGATCCCGATCTTTCTGAAAGCAACTCAAGGGGAAGTTCGGATCAATGGCATTGAGATCAGCCGCTACTCGTTGGACTCCCTGCGCCGGCAGGTGACCTATGTCTACCAGGAACATCTGCTCCTGGCAGAATCCATCCGTGACAATATCCGGTTTGGCAAGCCCGATGCGACAGAAGACGAGATCATGACGGCCCTTGGCGCAGCGGGCTGTCTGGAATTCATTGAAAGACTGCCGGAAGGGATTGATACGGTCCTGGGCCGCTCCGGTGACACCTTATCCGTGGGCCAGCAGCAACGCCTCAGCATTGCCCGGGGCCTCGTGCGCGATTCGAAAATCCTGATTCTCGATGAACCCACTGCCGCGTTGGATCCTCACACGGAAAATGCGCTGGTCCGTGCGCTGCATGCCGCTTCGGCCAACCGACTGGTTATTGTTATCGCGCACAGGTTGTCGACGATTCGAAAGGCGGACCGCATCGTCTTCCTGGAAGAAGGTGAGATAAAAGATATCGGTAACCACGATGCTCTGATGGCAGACCCGGATAGCCCCTATCGGCGCTTTGTGGAACTACAGGGGGGATGACCAGTGGTTCCTGTTACCATATTATGGTGATAGCACCCACTATGCTCAAGCTTCCATACGGATGGACTGTATTTAACCTATTGGTATTATATCATATGTCTATTCTGGCATGGATGATGCGACATATCCGTTAACCAGTGTTGAATATGTTTGATCTTCACCTGTTTAGTATATATAAGAATGCGGAAATCACCGGCAGCAAGATCGCATTCTCAACGCTTTCTTTGGGCCGTGTGATGTAGCGACCGAACTTTTACAGAAAAGGTAATAGAAGATAATGAAGAAGAAAAAGAGAACAATAATCATCACCGTTGTGGTCATACTGGTTGTTGCCCTGGCAATTGGCTTTTCTCTCATGGGCAAAGGGGGTGCGGGCGGCGGTACTCTCGTTCGTTTGGCACATCCTGAGAAAGGATCCCTCATCCAGTACGTCAATGCACCGGGACGGATTGAACCGCAGGAAAAGGTAGACATTCGGTCGAGGATTTCCGCCAGGGTCGTCAGATTACCCCATGTGGAAGGAGATTGGGTTTACATGGGTGATCCCAATCAGGACCCCCCTGTCGAGCCATCGGTTCTGATAGAGCTGGACTCAAAAGACGTTACCGCGCAATTGCAGGCAGCTCAGATCCGCCGGAAAGCCAGGGCCGCACGCATCACAGCATCCCAGGCAGAATTGGAGGGACGCAAGGCTGCCTTCAAGGGACAGCGATCGGTTCTGAAACAGGCTCGGAGGGAGCTGCAACGGAAGAAATCCCTCCTGGAATCCCGGGACGTATCCCAATCCAGTATGGATCAGCAACAGAGCACCGTCGATAATCTGGAAGCACAACTGATCGTTTCCGAACAGGGCCTCAAATCCGCAGACCTCAACCTGGTTGCCGCCGGGCGCGAGCTGGAGGCAGCAGACGCAGACATTGATCAGGTGCTCGAAAGGGTTAAGTATACGAGAATCACCGCTCCCATGGACGGTATCATCATCAAGCTCAATGCAGAAGTCGGCGAGATGGCCACCGGTTCCCAATACAATCCCGGCCCCGTGCTCGTAAAGGTTGCCGATCTATCGAAAATGATCCTAGTCGCCCGGGTGGACGAAACCGACATCTCCATCGTAAAAGAGGGGCAAAACGCCAATGTACACATTCATGCGTATCCGGATCGGGTCTTTGAAGGAAAAGTCGTGTCCACTGGCTTAGACCTGACCTGGGGCCAGGGAGGAGAGAAGTATTTCGAAGTGGAGGTCCTGCTGGACAATAGCAAGAGGGAGATCTATTCCGGGTTGGCCGCTGATGTGGATATCGAAGTGAATATCTATCGTGACATTTCAAAAATCCCCAGTCATGCTATTGTCGATTATGAGACCGATCTGCTACCGAAAGACATTCGTGAGAAGTCTGCGGATGTGGATAAATCCAAGATTCTCTCAGCGGTGGTTTTTCGCCATATCGAGGGTAAGGCCATTGTGACCCCGGTCACCTTCGGCACAAGCGATTCTACCCACACGATCATCAAATCCGGTGTTTCCCAGGACGATGCGATTGTCGTAGGGCCCTTTAAAGTGCTGGAAGGGCTGCGGCATCTGCAGAAGATCAAGAAGGAAGAAGATATGTCAGAGGAAGAAGAGCAGGCCAATCTCGAACGGTTGGGCAGGCCCAAGGAACCTCAGAGCATAGGAGAAGCAATGCAGCAAGGACGCCGAAAATGATAGAGGGGACGGGGGATAAGGTACCGATGCTCATTCGACTTAATGATGTAACAAGAACATACAAGGTGGGTGTGGAGGACATCCATGCCCTTAAAGAAATCAACCTGGAGATAGAGGACAATGAATATGTAGCGATCATGGGTCCTTCCGGGTCCGGGAAAAGCACCCTGATGAACCTGCTGGGCTGTCTCGATCGCGCGACGTCCGGCACGTATGAACTGGCCGGCGAGGACACCACCCAACTGGAAACGTCCGAGCTGGCCCGGATCCGCAACCGGCAGATCGGATTCGTCTTCCAATCCTTTGAGTTGCTGCCACGGCAGAGTGCCTTGAAAAATGTGGAATTGCCCCTGGTCTATTCAGACAAGATCGCCTATTGGGAGCGCAGAAAACTGGCCATGGCTGCTTTGAATCGTGTCGGCCTTGGCGAACGCTACAAACATCACCCCAATCAATTATCCGGCGGACAGAAACAACGGGTCGCCATCGCCCGCGCGCTGGTATGCAATCCGAGCATTCTGTTGGCCGATGAACCCACCGGGAATCTCGATAGCCAGACCGGGGATGACATCATGGCCGAATTCGATCGCTTGCATGCGGAGGGCCAGACCATCGTCATGGTGACCCATGAAGAGTATATCGCCAATCATGCCCGGCGGGTCATCCGCATGCGCGACGGGAGAATCGACACAGACGAGCGTCAGGACACGGGGGTGGGATCATGAGACAACTCCTTAACCTGCCCCTTGCATATCTGGCAATGGTCGTGCAGGGGGCGTTCCTGGCTTTCGGGCAGATTCGCACCAACAAGATGCGTTCAGCCCTTACAACGATAGGGATTGTTATCGGCGTAGCATCGGTTACCGCTATCGTGGCCGCTTTGGACGGCGTGAAAACCACCGTGAAAACAGAGTTTGAAGCCATCGGTACCAATACCATCATGGTCTTCCCCCATTTGCCCGGAGGTTTGAGGAAGAGCCGATTCTCCTGGGAGAGGCTGCGTTTCAAACCGGAACTTTTCAAGGGATTATTGGATCACTGTCCATCCATTTCCCACTACACGCCGATGACCCAATCGCGAATGACCGCCAGCTTCCGTGAGCGCATTGAGGACAATGTCCAGATTGCGGGCGTCAATCCCTCCTGGCATAGGATACAAAACATGCCGATAGCCATGGGCCGGAAGTTCAACCTCATCGACCAGGCCGAAACCTGGCAGGTGTGCCTGATCTCCCAGGAAATGCGCAAAGCGCTGAATCTGGACAAGGATCCTATCGGCCAGTCGATTACCTTGGGGGACAGATCCTTCCGAATTGTCGGCATGCTGGACAAACCGTCCTCAAACGTGCAGGCCATGGCCGGTGATGAAGCCTTCAAGATGGTTGTCATTCCGTTTGAGACCGCCTGGAAACTCTGGGAACCCAACAACATGGTGCTGATGGCGAGCAGTAGGAGCCCCGACTTATCGAAAGAGGCCCAGGCTGAACTCAAGTTTTTCATGCGGCAAAGCAGGCATCTCAAGCCGGGTCAGCCGGACAACTTCCAGATCCGGGCCACAGAGGATGTGCTTGAGGTCATGGAAAAGGTGGTCGGCATCGTACAGATCGTTGCCGTTGCGATCGTTGGTATCTCCCTGCTGGTCGGTGGCGTCGGTATCATGAACATCATGCTGGTCTCCGTATCGGAGCGAACCCGGGAAATCGGCCTGCGGAAAGCCGTCGGTGCCCGGCCCTCTGCCATTTTGCTGCAATTCCTGGTGGAAGCGGTGATACTATGCCTCTTCGGCGGGCTTATCGGCCTGGGCATTGGCCAGGTGATGGCGTTCGGCATAACGGCTGTCGCCGGAAAACAATTGGGACTGGAGATGGCCACTGCCTATATCCCCCTGTGGGCCGTCACCCTGGCCTTCGGTTTTTCGACATTCGTCGGCATATTCTTCGGTATATTCCCAGCGGCCAAAGCCGCCAGGCTCGATCCGATTGAGGCCTTAAGGCACGAGTAGCGTTTCTTTCCACGGTGCACCAAGAGGATGCGTCAGACCTGACCGAAAGGGCCCCGCTGTTCTTGGGTCAATGAGTGCAAAGTGACTAAAGTGACCTAAAGTGCCTAAAGTTGTGGCGTCGCTTCGCTCAACTGGTTTGAGAATACAATTGGCAGAATTCATCAACTTTAGCTCACTTTAGTCACTTTAGCTCACTTCCAACTCTTGCACCATTGTCTTAAGACAACGCCTGTTATCTCTGGCATAGCCCGGAGAACCAGGAATAGGGATTCAGAAAATGCAATCAATAAGAAGTCTGTTGCCATCGAAGTATTTGCTGTTGCCGGGAGCATTGTTCCTTGGCCTATTGACCGGTTGCGGTCATGTGATGGGAGAGAAGCGGTATGACACGGTATCGGTGCCGGAGGAACGACTCTCACAGGTCAAGGCATTTGACTGGCAGGCGATGACCGATCCCCGACCTCCCGACACTTCGGATGAAGTGGTTACCATCGATCCTGATGCGACTGAATTGCCTTTGAACCTGGACCAGGTCCGGGCGATGGTCTTGCAGAACAACTTGGACTTGAAGGTGCAGGCGTTCAATCCGGAAATTGCCGCAGAGGGAGTTACAGCAGCGCGAGCTGTTTTCGAACCCCTGGCCTTTGCCGGTTTTAACTTCTACAAATCGGAAACGCCAACCATCGACATTCTGGCAGCATCCAGCAGTGAGTCGGAAGGATGGAATGTGGGTTTGAACCTGCCGTTGAGTACCGGGGGGCAAATCACGGTAAGTATGCCTTTTTCCCATAATGAAAATGTCAGCACGTTTCAGACCTATACGTCATACAGTAATAATCTGGCGGTTACCCTGAGTCAGCCCCTGTTGCGCAATGGGGGCCTGCGCGCCAATACCCATGGGATTCGTATCGCCCGGTACAATTCCCTTGCATCCCGGGCACGGATCAAACTGGAAACGATGAATGCCCTGGCCCTGGTAGACAGAGTCTATTGGCGGCTGTATGCGGCACGTCAGGAGCTGCTGGTTCGTAAACAGGAATACGATCTGGCTGTCGCTCAGTTGGAACGCGCCAAACGCCTGGTGAGGGCACAGACCGCCGCCCGGATCGAAATCCTTCGGGCAGAATCGGCCGCTGCCGAACGCCTGGAAGGCATCATCCTGGCGGAAAAGGCGGTTCGTGACCGACAGCGAGACCTGAAGCGGATTCTCAACAAGCCGGGTCTGGAAATGGACACACCGATCATCCTGGTGCCGGTGGCCTCACTCGACCCGAAATATATCCCCCTGGATAAGAAACGGGTCCTGGATTATGCGTTGAATAACCGGATGGAATTATTGGAATTGGAACTGCAGATCGCAACGCAGGCCAGCGCTGTGGATCTGGCACGAAACGGCCGATTGCCGTCCTTGGCTCTAAATTACACCTATAATATCAATGGATTGGGTGAAAGCGGCAGTGAGGCGTTTGACATGGTATTGGACAATGAATTCGCCGCTCATAGCGTGGGCCTGACTCTGCAGGTACCCATAGGCAATAAGGCGGCCAGGAGCCGCCTGCGCCAGGCCATCTTACGCAAACAGCAGGCGCTTCTCACCAGGAAGCAACGGGAATTAACCATCACCCAGGAGGTGCTCCGCTCAATCGACCAGTTGAATGCCAATTGGCAGCGCGTTCTGGCCAGCCGAAAAAGCGCCCAGTTGGCCGAAGAGACGTTGCTGGCCGAGCAAAGGCAGCTTGAATTGGGTCTTCAGACCTCCAATGAGGTGCTTTATGCTCAAACCCGTTTTGCCAATGCCAGTTCTGCGGAACTCAGGGCGCTGGTGGAATACCAGATTGCCCAGATCGATCTTGCCTACGCCACCGGGTGCCTTCTTGATGCTGCCCGGATTCAATGGCCGGAAACGGCGACGGATTAGCACAGACAAAGGTCGGTCTGATTCTGAAAGAAAATGAAGAACATCACCGCAGAGTCGCCGAGAACGCTGAGAAGAGAAAAACCTCTGCGCCTCAGCGGTGAGAAGTCATTCTTGAGTGCGCCCTTAGCCGGCGATACTTTGCTCAAACTTGTGGTGTGTCCCCAATACAACGGGGACCTTTAGCATTTCGATATCACTTTTGATCCGGTCCTTGAAGGGGCAGAGGTTTCCGCCATAGAGACAGCCCGTCAGGTGAATTGCTTCGGCGCCGCTGTCCACCATCGA
>JAZFSW010000005.1:0-4940 GCA_036446375.1 Desulfobacterales bacterium
GAAGGGCGTAAGTATCGAGGTGTCGAAAGGAGAGATCGTCACCTTAATCGGTGCCAACGGTGCGGGGAAAAGCACCACTCTCATGTCCATCTCCGGTATCATTCCCCCGCGGTTCGGCAGGATCACCTTTGAGGGACAAGCCATCGACGCCCTGCCCGCCGAACAGATCGTGTCCCTTGGGATTTGTCAGGTTCCCGAGGGTCGACGCATTTTCCCGTACCTGACGGTCACTGAGAACCTCGATATGGGTGCTTTCTTGAGAACCGACGCGGAGAATGTAAAGCAGGACAGGGAACACATCTTTGATCTCTTCCCGATTCTGGCCGAAAGACGTCATCAGGCCGGAGGAACCCTTAGCGGGGGAGAGCAGCAGATGCTGGCTATTTCCAGGGCACTAATGGCAAGACCCCGCCTCCTGCTGCTTGATGAGCCTTCCCTGGGTCTGGCCCCGTTGATTGTAAGACAGATATTCGACATCATAAAGAAGATAAATAGCGAAAATAACACTACTATTCTTCTTGTGGAGCAAAACGCCAATCTAGCCTTGAAAGTCGCCCACAGGGGCTATGTAATGGAAACCGGCCAAATAACCCTTACCGATTCCGCAGCCAACCTTTTGTCCAACAAACAGGTTCGAAAAGCCTACCTAGGGCTGTAGAACAAACACTTGAAACCTCAATACGGTACTGCCATCCAACGCTGGTGGATAGGCCAGCGGTGAACACAAGCAGTTAATCTGTGCTAATCGGCGTCATCTGCGGATTCTTTTCCCTTGACCCCTTGAGCCCTCGAATCCTTGGACCCTTTCCTCACGACAGCATACTGATCAGGTGACTGGCCTGCCCCTTTGTTAGCCCTGCCGGTGCAAGTATGCTCCTGCTTTGGAGAACACGGATCTGTTTCTCTGTAGCTGGATCCTTACGCCATCGGGTCTCGCGCGATACCAGCGTCAGTTGCTCCGGATAGCGTTTTGTCACATGGGATTCGGCCAGTTCGACAGCTTTCGCCCAATTGGCGTGTGATGCGATGGTCGATTCCTTTCCGGCTATACGTATGTTCACTTCCCAGTGTCCCAGAATGGTAGAGGAAACGGTGATGGCATTGCCCTCTTTGAGGCTGAGCCGATAGCCGCTTTTCCCGATACCCACCCATGCGAAACGAGTTGATCTCAGTAATCCAGAAGGTGTCTGGAGGTCCAGCAGATCGATTTTCGTGCAGCGATAGCGCAGATCGGTAATGGAGGTCGCCTGATCGATGGGCACCCAGGGGCGATGTTGCTTCACCCAGTTTGTGGCATCCTCGGCCTGATCCGTGGTATGGCCTTCAAGATCGAAGTCTTCGGACAATCCGATCAGGCTGGGCAATGTGGTTAACCGGTGATCTTTCGTGGCATCGACGATATCAACAACCGTGACATTTGCCTTTCCGGGATAGAGGCGCGTCCCCCGGCCGATCATCTGGGTGTAAAGCAGACCGGATTTGGTGGGGCGCGCAAGGATGATACCAGCGATAGTGGGCTCATCATAGCCTTCGGTGAGTACCATGCAGTTGGCAATTACCTGTATATGGCCCTCATGAAAATCCCGAAGGATCTGCTGGCGAGGTGCCGCCTCCATATCCCCACTGATGGCAGCAGCCTTGATCCCCGCATGGTTGAAGGCTTCTGCTACACTATGGGTGTGGGAAATGTCCACACAGAAACACAGGGTTTGCTTGCCCGAAAGATGGGATTTGTATACATCGACAATGATGTCGTTACGGGCCTGTATATTTACTGCGTCGGACAGCTGGGCTGTAACAAAATCGCCCATCCGGGTCTTGACCCGGGAAAGGTCCACGTCGGTTTCTACCCGGTAGCCGGCGATGGGTGAAAGATAGCCGGTCCTGATCATTTCGGGAAGAGACTTGGAGAATACAATCTCCTCAAACACAGCATCCAGCCCCACCCCATCGCCTCTCTTGGGTGTGGCGGTAAATCCGACCAGCAGCTTCTGAGTGTCTGGGGCAAAGACCCCAAAATAATCCAATACGCGCTTATATGTAGCGGCAGTGGCATGGTGGGCTTCGTCAACCACAAACAGGAAGAACCCTTCAGGATCGAGTCGCCGCAGCCGTTTGGAGCCCTTCCGTCCCAGCGTGGGAACGCTTGCCACCACCACATCGCAGCCCGGGTCGGCACTTCTGCCCGCTTGATCCACTTCAACACACAGATCCGGATTGCTCTGCATGATCTTGTCACGGGCCTGATCGAGAAGTTCTGCCCGATGCGCCAGCACCAGCATCTGCTTTTTCATGCGGAAGTAACGCGGAAATTCGGCAAAGATCACCGTCTTTCCCGTGCCGGTGGGAAGACAGGTCAGTTGTCGGCGGATACCCTCCCGGTACCGGGTACCGATGGCATCCAGACACTCCCGCTGATAGTTCCGAAGGGTAGGTCGTACGAAGGTTGTCTTGTCTCCAGCCATATCCCGATTTGTGGTATGCGTCTTTTCCGCTACTCGGCTAGTGTTTTTCCCAAAGCCTCGGCTTGCTTCAAAAGATCGGAATTCGCAGCGATATCCCCGGCACCCTCCGCACTGCCATATACCATTCCGGATATCTCTGCCCCAACGTATCTGAAGCTGTCCTGGAACGTTCGCAGCGCATTGATGCAGCCGGAGCTAAACGGGTCGGTGTCACCATAGGCCATGGCGATGCCGATCTTCTTTTGAAACGCATCCTTGCCATATGCCAACAAGGCAAAACAACGATCCATCCACAGTTTTGTCTGGGCAGACATGGTAAACCAGTAAACCGGACTGGCGATGACCCAGGCATCCGCCGCGATGAGTTTGGGATAGACCGTTTGCATATCGTCATCAATGGCGCAGCCCTTGCTGTCTTTCTTCTGACAGGCGTAACACGACTGGCAAGGTTTGATATCCATCCCGTGTATATACAAGGTCTCGACAACCGCGTCCTGGGCTTCTGCACCTTTGGCGACCTCTGCAGCCAGTATTGCACTATTGCCTTTCTTCCTGGGACTTCCCAGCAATATCAGTACTTTCTTGCTTCCATCATTCTCATCGGCCATTTTCATATCCTCCGAATAGCTTTCGTAAGATTTCCCGCAGTCGAGATGAGACACCCCATTCGGATTGCCTGCCGGCGTCCTACTACGGTGTTTCGTCGATCTGCAGGGCGGATGACACGTATTGCATGTCGGTTCTCACCATTTCCCTCTAAATAGAGAGAATGCAGACATTAAGTCAAGGCTATATTGGAACGCATCAGTAAGGAAGTGAGGGCAGAAGGGGCGGCAGCAACTGCAATCAGATTATTTCAATATGCCAGGGGGGGCTGTTCCTAGACCTGGGGAGGGGTCTCAATCCGAAAACATGCCGCTGGCTGTGACGGGAAATAGAAGGGATTTATGATGGTGAGGGCGGATCTGGTTCTTGGTGAAACATGTATCGGAGAGATGGGGCCGGAGAACCGGACAGTGATGTTGCCGACGGGGACTCGTTGTGCAGGTGGTGATGGTTCTGGCTCCCGGCGCACGCTCGATGACGACAAGCGATGGGCCTGCCCGCTACATACAGACATTTCTTACGAGAACGGCCATACCCGGGAGATCTGGCTATGCTGTGATCGACTCTGCGCTGTCGCCCTGCTGCTGCAAAATAGACAGGCCGATGACATGGTGTCCGATGAACCGGCCTTCATCATCTTCGGCGACCTGTTTGATCTCGGTTCTCTTATATTCGGATGCATTCGGGTCATCATCCGTTTGATACTTCAGATCCATGACTTTGCCGACTTTTATGTGGTTTAGCAGAGCCGAATCGCTCTTCACCAGAATACCCATCCCTGATGATGTAAGCTCCCTGATCTTAAAAACATACCCCGGAAAGATGTCCTTGCTCATAAACTCCACACTGTATCTATCCACTACAGGCTCCCTCTTCACTGGAGTCTTAGCCTTCTTCTTTGTCATATTGTCCTCCGCCCGAAACGGTTTGTATTTGCATCTCTTGGAGAGGGTTCGTCTCCGTTTATGAAGCCGACGCTATCCGTCTGGGAAAACAGTCAATTCTATCTGTCAGGCCGCTGCCAATGCGCGCCATACACACAGGAGCCCGCAAAAATTGTGCCACAAGCACAGATTATGCGTTATGTAATGATATCGGTATGTTAGAAAATGTTCGAGAATTTGGCGATACGCCGAAGTGGTAGAAATAGCCGACTTGACAGGCAAATCGGTGGGATTTTGACGCTCGATGAGCGCATCTGGCGGAAATACCCATCTCCCTACCGTGGGGTGTTTTCGCGACGGGACCTGGTGGTGATGGGGAAATTCTTGCCATCGGTTGATTGATGCTTATCTTCTTCAGTTCTATGAAGATGAAAATATCCTGGGAAAGGGGCGTTCGAGAAGAATGATGGAAAAGAAACGAAACAACAGCATAAGAAACATTGCGATTATCGCGCATGTGGACCACGGCAAAACCACCCTGGTGGATGCTATTTTCCGCCAGAGCGGCTTGTTCAGAGACAACGAGGCGGTCGACGAGCGACTCATGGACACGATGGATCTTGAGCGGGAACGCGGCATTACCATTGCGGCCAAGAACTGTTCCGTACTGTGGAAAGAGGTTCGAATCAATATCATCGATACGCCCGGCCATGCGGATTTCGGCGGGGAAGTGGAGCGGGCGCTGTCCATGGCCGATGGTGCGATCCTGTTGGTCGACGCCTCCGAGGGCCCATTGCCCCAGACCCGATTTGTTTTGAAAAAGGCTTTGGAAGCCGGCCTGAAGATTATCGTGGTTATCAACAAGATCGATCGTCAGGACGCGCGTCCCGGCGAGGTTCTGGATGAAATCTATGACCTTCTGATTGACCTGAACGCCACAGACGAACAGCTCGAGGTTCCCCTGCTCTACGCGGTGGGCCGGGAG
>JAZFSW010000006.1:0-3430 GCA_036446375.1 Desulfobacterales bacterium
CTTGACCTTTGAAAAACAGCATATCTTGAAAGAATTGGAATTGTAACCTCCTGATATTACAATTCAGCAAACTTGCTGTGAGGATGAATCCAAAGGTCGCGGTATTACAATTCGGCAAGCTTGCAGTGTGGAGGAATTCAAAGGTCTCGATCTGCCAATGAGTTGAAGCACCACATCGACACAAAACCGGCCAAACAGGGAGGGGCTGCTGCTATGGCATCCGGAAAAGCTCACGTTGAAGTAACATCTGACAGGAACACAGGCCACATCGATCCAGAGGCCGTGCCGAAGATCACCCTGGCCAGTGGCACAGCCATGCCCGCCGCGGCGTTCGGTACATTCCATTCCGACTGGGCTCAGGCGCGTATGAAGGATGCAACGATAGAGGCCATAAGGGTGGGCTGGAGGCATATTGACACTGCTCGCGCCTATGAGAACGAAGACGTCGTGGGGGAGGCCATTCGTGAGGCCATCAGCCGGGGATATATCTCATCGCGTGACGAGCTGTTTATCACCGCAAAGCTCTGGAACGGCCACATGAGCAAAGGGGATGTTGAACCGGCACTGGATAATACGCTTCGCGCGTTGGGTGTGGAGAAGGTGGATATGTATCTCAATCACTGGCCCTGGCCCAATGTGCATACGCCTGGTGCTGCCGGCCACTTTCGCAATCCCAATGCCGTCCCCTACATACACGAATCTTTCATGGAGACATGGGGGGAGATCGTAAGGCTCAAGAAGGCGGGTAAGATCGTGGATATCGGCGTATCGAACCATACCGAAGCGACCCTGAAGTTGTTGTTGAGGGATACGGAGGGTGTTTCACGGCCGGTACTGAATCAGATGGAGATGCATCCGCTGTTTCAACAGACACAGCTGCGAAGATATATGGAAAGCCAAGGCATCAAATGCACCGGCTACATGTCCCTCGGCTCTCCCAACAGACCGGCACGCGACACCTTCAAAGAACACAGAGCAGATATGCAGGATCCGGTCATTCAGTCCACTGCCGCCGAAAATGGGATTTCACCCGGAATGGTGTGCCTGAACTGGGCAGCCATGAGAGAAAACAAATCGGGCGGATACGTTGCCATGACAACAACGCCAGAAAGAATATTGGACAACCTGATTGCCGCCACAAAAGACCTCCTCACCCCCGATCAGATGCTGGCGATATCGGGTGACGACACATCTGAGCATCCCGGGATTGATGCCAATAACAGACTCATCTGGGGACAGGTATTCTTGTGGCCGGAAGCTCTGGGAGATTGGCGGGTATTGTGGGACGACAGCCAGGTCTTTGAGACAAGGGCCGGCTATGAAACGTTCAAGAAATCGTTCTCGAAGCACTACAACGTCTGGAAGGAGACGGCCGTGTACGTTCCAGGCGCTACCGATTAGCCGATCAGCTGCGAATCGACACGCCTTGAGGAAACCGATCCTATGCTTTACCGAAGCCACTGCGTAAAGCACCACTGCGCAAAGCACCACGGCGTAAAGCACCACTGCGTAAAGCACCACTGCGTAAGGCACCAAACGCAAAGAAGATGTCAAATCTTGAGGCCCCATCTCTGTGGGCTACATTATTCGGCCTGAGCTCATGTCGAAGGCTGTGTGAGATAGAAATACTGTCTCATGTGACAAACTAAGGAGAGGCAAATGGGCAATACAACCAGCAGAAGCAAGGTGGATGACGCGGATAGGATCGTTCTGCAGCGTCTGGCAAAACGGAAAGCGGAAATCGCGGCAGATCCGACCAACCTGGAACGAAAGCGGCTGTGGTATGCACTCGATGGAGGGAACGCTGAGCGTCCCATGGTGCTGGCTGAAATTCTGGGCGTGCTGAATGAAACACTCCCCGATTCTGTGCTTGAATGTAAGGACCCGGGATTGCGCGGGCTGGAATATCGCTTGAGAATGGAGCTCTACCAGTTTGACATCCTTGGGGATGATCACGTGATCGAGCCCGCCATCGATATGCCTTGGCGGGCAAAGATCGGCGATTACGGCGTCAGTGCAACCATGGAATTCGGGGACAACGATGGCCGGCTCGGCGCCCATGTCTGGGATCATCCCATCAAAGATCTGGACCGGGACCTGGAGAAACTGCATTTTCGCACACTCGAAGTGGATCGAGAGGGCACGGCTGAAAGAAAGGCGCTGTGGGAAGACATATTTGACGGCATTCTCCCCGTTCGAATCCGCGGAAGCTATTGGTGGTCCATGGGGATGACCCTAACCGCCATTCAGTTGATCGGGCTGGAAAACCTCATGCTCTATATGTATGACAATCCTGAAGGCTTGAAGCGACTGATGTCATTTCTCCGGGATGACCATCTACATCTTGCCCGGCGGCTGGAAGAAGAGGGCCTGATGACCCTGAATAATGAAAATGATTACCTCGGATCAGGATCCATCGGATACACCCATGATCTGCCCCGGAAGCAGCAGGACAATGGTGGGGCCCGGTTGAAGGATCTGTGGGTGCTCCTGGAATCCCAGGAAACGGTCGGCGTGGGCCCGAAGCAGTTTGAGGAATTTGTGTTCCCCTACCAGGCATCCCTGGCCGAGTTGTTCGGCAAGTGCTACTACGGCTGCTGCGAACCGGTGAACAATCGCTGGCATATCCTCAAGAACATGCCCGGCCTATCGAGAGTGTCGGTATCCCCCTGGGCGGATGAGGAATTTATGGCAGATACCCTCGGAAACGATATTGTCTACTCCCGAAAACCGAACCCTACCCAGATCAGTACCGGCAGCTTTGACGAAAAGGCCATCCGGGCGGGTATCGCCAGGACCTTATCTATTGCCAAAGACTGCCGGGTCGAACTCATCATGAAGGATGTCCACACCCTGAACAACCAGCCGGAACGGCTTGCGCGATGGGTGGAAATCGCCCGTGAGGTCATCGATGAAATGTATGGATAGGCCGCTGCGTTGAACAGACCCTTTGCCTTCTGCGAATCGGTGCGTAGGCTACAAAGCTCTTGACGTAAGTAAATTTCGTTCGCATAGGACGAATATGGCTGACTTAGAGCGAAACCTGCCAAAGAAGGCTGATGATCTTCTGAGCTACTTCCCCATTGTCATCATTCTGGATGTTCAGCAATGCAGCAAGGCCACTCTGACCAGAATGTTGCGACCGGACTGGCAGTATTTTGATCTTGAGCGCGGCCAGTTAGGCTTTTGGTGCTAGCTTCGGGGGTTGGACACGCCACAGGCCGAGACCGCGAGCGATGATGACAATGACAACCAGCATCCCGAGTGCGGCAGCCATCATCGCGTTCTCCAGTCCGATCTTCTCGATGGCAAAACCCCAGAGGAGGGCCCCGATCGGACCTGCGCCGAGGAATGAAAATGAGAAGAAACCCATGACGCGGCCACGAAGGTGGTCTGGCGCATGTTCCTGCATGATGGCGCGCGACATGGT
>JAZFSW010000007.1:0-5090 GCA_036446375.1 Desulfobacterales bacterium
ACAGGGGATCCCCGTAGGACAAACCGCTTTGCAGCATCGGTTCCTCACCGGTGTAGCCGGTACGGTAGGCCATCCCGCTAACACAATCAATGGTTTGCCCGAATGCCCGGTAATCTTTGTTCGGGCCGGTGCTGCCGAAAGCGGGCATGGACATCATGATGATTTCAGGATTGATCTCCTTGAGGACATCGTAGTCCAACCCCAGCTTGTCCATTACACCCGGAGCGTAGTTTTCAAGCACGATATCCCCGAGTTTCACCAGTTTCTTGAACAGGACTTTACCTTGATCCGTGCCCAGATCGAGAGTGATCCCCAATTTGTTACGGTTTTGCAGGTTGAAGCCGGGCGAGCAGTTATAGGGCTGATCCGTTTCGATATATATAGGGAAGCGGTCTCTCAGTGCCGGGTTGGATTTCACCGGCCCCCGCCATGGATCCATATGCTTCACGGATTCTATCTTGATGATCTCGGCGCCCATATCGGCCAGGAGCCGGGTTGCCATCGGCCCGGCAAACCACATGGATACATCGATGACTCTGATTCCCTCTAAAGGTAGTGCTGGCATTCCTCTTCCTCAGTATTCTCCCAATAGCGATGAAGTGCTGAAAAGAATTGTGCCACTAAGGCACTAAGACACGAAGGGAAATGATGATTAGAAGTCGTTTTTGTGCCTTTGTGTCTTCGTGGCATTCTTTTAGGTTCATATCACCCCTTGCCTATGCAGTCTTACCAGATCCTCTCTGGAGTAGCCCAGACGGTCGCAGTAGATCGCTTCGTTGTGTTCTGCGAGAAGGGGTGCCCGTTTCAATGTGTAGGGGGTATCACCCATCTTTACCTGGGCGCCGGGGTAGCGGATCTTGCCGGTTTCCGGATGATCGACGTCTACAAAATAACCCCGTTCTTTAAGATGTTCCGATGCGAGAAGCATCTCGCTGTTCATCGGTATACCGAAAGGAATCTTTCGTTTCTGGGCTTCAAGGAAAAGCTCTTCCTGATCGTGTTCCATCAGCCAGGAGATAAGATGCGCATTGAGCAAGTCGGCGTTTTCGCCGCGCTCGGAAACCGTGAGAAACATCGGGTCCGTCTTAAACTCGGGTTTGCCCATCCAGTCGCATAGGCTTTCCCACTGCTTGGTGGTTATGGCAAAAGCACCGATATACCCATCCCTGCATGGCAGGAGGGATCCCGGCAACGGCCAGACCATATTGCCGATTCGTTTGGTGATGTTCCGGTAATAGGCATAGCTGCTGGTGATGTTCATCTGGATATAGAGAACCGCTTCCATCAGGGAAACGTCCACGTGCTGTCCGATTCCGGTCATTTCCCTGCCATGAAATGCGGTCATGGTGCCGATGGCCCCAAACAGTCCTCCGACAAACTGGGCCTGCGAACCACCCGTCTTCAACGGCTCTCTTTCCGGATCGCCGACGATGGTCATCCATCCGCCCATTGCATCGGCGATCAACTCGGACGATTTGAAGTCCCGGTAAGGACCGGTTTGCCCGAAATTGGAGATGGCCGTCATTACCAGCCGGGGATTGATCTTTTCCAGGGCATCATAACCCAGTCCGAAACCATCCATCACCCCGGGGCTGAAGTTTTCCACCAGGATGTCCGCATCTTCAACGAGCGATTTGAATATCTTTACGCCGGATTCAGATTTCAGGTTGAGGGTGATACCCGATTTGTTGGTGTTCAGATACATGAACAGACCGCTTTTCTCCGGGTGAGGATCGTCGCCAAGGAAGGGGCCTATTCGTCTGGCGCCATCCCCGACACCCGGTGGCTCTATCTTAGTCACCTCTGCGCCGTAATCGGCCAGCAGCTTGGTGCAATATGGCCCGGCTATCTGGTGGGTTAAATCAAGGACCTTAATTCCGCTCAACACCTTTTCTGTCATTTCGATCCCATCCTTTTTGACATCGTGACCCTTCAGCCTATGTACCTGAGTTCCACCTCAACATATAGCCATGTCGCCTATGGAAAATCAACGCATATCCGTGGATTATTTGGAATTTTCCCGTGAAAAGTGGATTATCGAGGAATTTCATGTTGACAGAAAAATCAATAAGATGAATAAATAAAACGTCCTTCTGGATCCAACCAAACGCGAAAGCATCCGGTCATGTTAATCTTAACTTGAGGGAAGGTGAATATGAACGAGAAGATCAGTGCAGATACCCCTGAGCAGACGGAATTTCGCGCCTACTGCCGGGAATGGGTCTCTAACAATCGGCCCGGTCCACCCCCGGCCGAGCACATGTCTAAAACGCAGGCCGGCGTCCGGTCCCAGGCAATGATGGATTATCAGGTCGCCTGGCAGAAATCAGCCTATGAAGCGGGACTTGTGGCATGCGATTTCCCCAAGGAATACGGCGGCGGGGGTCGTACGGATTGTCAGCGGATTGCCAACGAAGAGATGCAGCGTGTCGGAACGCCGCTTCTTCCCAATAACATTGCGTTGGGCATGGGGGCGGCAACGATCATGACCCATGGTTCGGAAGAGCTCAAGAAGCGGTTCATGCCTAAGATGTTCTCTTGCGAAGAGATCTGGTGCCAGGGCTTCAGTGAACCGAATTCCGGATCGGATGTGGCCAATGCCCAGACGTTTGCGGAAAAGAAGGGGGATAATTGGGTTATCAATGGCCAGAAGATCTGGACATCCATCGCCGAATTCGCGGATTGGATGATCCTCCTTTGCCGTACGGACCGGTCCCACAAACACAAGGGGCTCACCTATTTTGTTGTTCCCATCAAGGAGAATCTGGGCGGAAGTGTTGAGGTTCGTCCCCTGATAAAGATGACCGGTGAAGCGGGTTTCAACGAAGTGTTTTTCAAGGATCTTACCATCTCGGATAAATACCGGCTGGATGAGGTCGGCAAGGGATGGTCGGTTGCGATGACAACCCTGATGTATGAGCGCGGTGCGGGGCCGCTGGTAAGCCCGTCAGCAGGCGTTCGTCCTGCCTCTGA
Source organism: Desulfobacterales bacterium (assembly GCA_036446375.1). Taxonomy (GTDB): domain Bacteria; phylum Desulfobacterota; class Desulfobacteria; order Desulfobacterales; family JAZFSW01; genus JAZFSW01. The sequence goes on from JAZFSW010000007.1 coordinate 2,974, forward strand.
TGCAGCAGATCGTGCCGTCTCTGAGCTGCCGATTATCCGGTTGGCCAAGAAGTCTGTTCGGTGCGGGAAAACAGCGGCAGATGACCCGGTTATCCGGGATCGCATTGTTCAGTTGATTATTCGCCGGTCCGGATTTTCCCAGACCAGTCGCAGAGCCGGGGTAAAGGGCCTGCTTGATCATCCCATGCGCATCCCCATGCAAAGTAAGCTCGTAAACTCGGAAATTCAGCAGGATCTTACCGCTCTGGCGGTGGAGATAGAAGGGATTTCCAGTACGCTTTATACGGCCGACAAGAATGCCCCTGATGGCGGCACGTGGCCCTATCAGTATCTCAGCTCCTATGGTGGAACGATTGCTGCAGGAACCAGCGAAATACAGCGCAACCAATTGGGCGAGCGAGTCCTCGGCATGCCCAAGTCGAAGTAGGTTTAAAGGTTCAGCGTTCCGGGTTCCGGGTTCCGGGTTCTGGGTTCGGGGTTCAGCGTTCCGCGTTCTGGGTAGATCCGTTAACCTCTGAACGTTGAACCCTGAACCTTGAACCTTGGAAACGTAACAGTAAAATGGGATCGGAGCTGTTTCACAATAGAGGCTCCTTAAATTAGCAGCACTTCACGAAACATGGAATAAGGAGAACAAAACAATGGCACAACCAAGAGATTTCGGATTTGGCGTAGAAGAGACGATGTTGAAAGATGAGGCACGACGTTTTTTCAAAAAGAACTGTGACGATTCGGCCCTGATGGATCTGGTGGGCGGCAATTCCGACCCCCAGCGGGAGCCCGAAAGCCTCTATGATAAAAAGATCTGGAAGCAGGTCTCGGAGTTGGGATGGGCGGCCCTGGCCGTTCCCGAAGAAGCCGGGGGAATCGGCATGAGTGTGGTTGCCGTTGCCGGTCTGATCGAAGAAGCCGGGCGTGCGGCCTACCCGTCACCGCTCAATGCGACGATCAACGCCACGTATGTACTCAACGCCTGCAAAACCGATGCGGCAAATAAGGCATTGGGCGAGATTGAAGAAGGCGGAACCATCAGTCTTGCCATGACCAACAAGCAGGGATCCTGGGATTCGGCGGACACGGATGTAAAGGCATCCGGTTCCGGCAGCGCAACATTGGATGGAATGGCCTGGTTTGTTCAAGATGCAGGCAAGGTGGATCGCTTTCTGGTAAAAGCGGCTTCCGATGCCGGCGTGGGGCTCTATGTGGTCGCCGCCGATGCAAAGGGAGTGACCGTTACCCTTGATTCCATCGTTGATCTAACCCGGGACCAGGCCCATGTGGAATTCAAATCCGTAGAGATCGATGCGGCATCGGTTGTGGCCGAAGCCGGCAAAGGGGATGCGGCCATAGATGCAGCGCTTCCGACGATTCATACCATGATTGCAGCCGATATGTGCGGCGCCGGTGAATGGCAGCTTCAGACCACCGCAGAATACGCAAGAACCCGGGAGCAGTATGACCATATTATCGGATTTTTCCAGGCGGTGAAACATCCCATCGTCAACGTGATGATTGAAATAGATCATGCGCGCTCGCTTGTCTACAATGCAGCCTGTGCCATCGATCACGAACCGGAACAGGCCGCGCTGTTTGCCCATATGGCCAAATCTTCGGCCAGTGACATGGCTGCCTTTGCTTCCAGCCGGTCCGTTCAGTTTCACGGCGGCATGGGATTTACCTGGGAGTGTTTCGTGCATCTTCACTTCAAACGCCAGTTGCACAATCAGGTCCTATACGGCGATGCTGCGTATCACCGAGCCAAGTGTGCGGATCTGATGATGGGACCGATTGCGGCCTAGCAGACCGTGGTTTGCACCTCACCTTGGCCTGAAAGCGGTATGTCTGATCGTAGAAGAAACAGTGTGGAAAATGGTGTCAGGTGTCGAGTGTCAGGATAGGACTTCTAAAGAGCTAACCCAGCCGTAGCCCGATCTGAACGCTGAACCCTGAACAATGTGAACCAGCAATTATAAGGAAGGTAGAGAATGAACGAGAAAGTCGTAGGAGATACGCCGGAACAAGCGGAATTTCGTGCGTATTGCAGCGAATGGGTTTCCAAGAATCGACCCGGTCCACCCCCTGCGGATCGCACATCAAAAACGCGGCCTGGTGTGATG
>JAZFSW010000008.1:0-2816 GCA_036446375.1 Desulfobacterales bacterium
TCCAGTGCCTTTTGAAGATAATGATGAATCTTGGGATAATGGTGTTTGGCGCTCCCGACTATACCGGCAAGAACACGACCCTGCATTACGGAGCGGTCGCTGTGGACAAACCCGAAACGGACCGGGAAAAAGAGGCCTGCCGTCGTCTGGGCCGCAGGTTGGCCGAGTGGGTGGCGGTCTTCTACGACGGCCGAAAAGAACAGAGCCCTCACCAGGCGAAATACAACCGGTTTAAATTTGAGTGACGGATTCTGTGATGCACATGATTCAAGTCCTGACTCGTGTCGATCTAGGGATGCAATTCCCTATCCCTCGTATGGGACATTTCCTTCTCTCACAGAGTTCACAGAGGACACAGAGGCAAGAAACTAGCCTAAGGTCGTTTTCTTTGCGCCTTTGCGGCTTTGCGAGAGATCAGGCTTTTGGGTCGCCTACCTAGTTTCTTTCCCGATCAGACCAGCCGTTTTTCCGGCCAGTGGCGGCGTCCATAGGAGAAAACCATGAAACCCAATATTGTATTTGCATTTGCCGATGACTGGGGACGCTATGCCAGCGCATACAGCGCGTTTGAAGGAGACAACTCGCTGAATGCCCTGATTTCGACACCCAACTTCGATCGCGTGGCCGGTGAAGGGGCTATATTCACTAATGCCTTCGTCCAGGCCCCCTCATGTACCCCGTGTCGAAGCTCGATTCTTGCAGGGCAATACTTCTGGGAAACCGGACTGGGAGCCATCCTTACCGGTGCTGTGTGGGATGAAAGCATACCGACCTATCCGTTGATACTCGAGGAAGAGGGTTACCATATTGGCTACACATACAAGGTGTGGTCACCGGGGCGTGCCATCAATGCACCCTATGGCGGAGAACGCACACAGTACCAACCGGCAGGCCGAAGATTCGGCATCTTTTCTCACTACGCCATGCGGAAGCTTCCTGAGCTGGGTGTAGAGGGGAGCAAACAGCGGCTTCTGGATGAAACGCGCGATAACTTCGATGCCTTTCTCGAAGCCAGGCCGGACGGCAAGCCGTTTTGCTACTGGTGGGGACCCACCAATACCCATCGCACCTGGGAACGGGGTTCCGGTAAAGCTCTCTGGGGACTGGAGCCCGATGACCTGAAGGGCCGATTGCCTGCATTCCTTCCCGATGTACATGACGTGCGCGAAGACGTGTGCGATTACCTCGGTGAGTGCCTGGCGGTGGATGCCGGACTGGGCGTTCTTATGGAGCGGCTCGAAGCTATCGGTGAGTTGGACAACACACTTCTTGTGGTGAGTGGGGACCACGGGATCCCGGGATTCCCACGGGCCAAATGCAATCTATATGATATCGGCTGCCAGGTGCCGCTGGCCGCACGATGGCCCGGACATATCCGGCCGGGTCGTGTTGTGGATGACTTCGTCAGTCTGATGGATCTGGGCCCCACGTTTCTCGACGCAGCGGGGGTAGCCATCCCCGACAGCATGAGTGCCAGAAGCCTTGTGCCGATACTGGAAAGCGAGAAAAGCGGTCAGGTAGAAGAAGACCGGACCTTTGTTGTCACCGGACGCGAGCGGCATGTCACCGGCGCGCGGGATGGCAATCTGCCGTATCCTCAACGGGCCATTCGTACCGCAGATTTCCTCTACATCCATAACTTTGCCCCGGATCGCTGGCCCATGGGTGACCCGAGTGGGCTCGATGACCCCCTCGCAGAAGCACCACCCTTTGAGGATCTTGCCGGCGATACCATGGTTGCCTATGCGGATCTGGATGCCAGCCCGACCAAAGCCTGGATGATCCATCACCGGGCAGAAAAAGATGTTCAGGTAGCTTTTCAACTGGGTTTTGGCAAGCGGCCGAAAGAGGAGCTTTATGATCTTCGTGTCGATCCAGATTATATGAATAATGTCGCAGACGATCCGGCCTATGGTGCCGCCAAAGAGGAGCTGTCTGCTAAACTGATGCGCGTTCTTCGCGATAATAGCGATCCCCGTGTGGTAGAATCCCCGTGCCGCTTCGAGCACGAGCCCTTCGCTGGCCCCCCGGACGCGCGGAATGTGAGTAGCTATTATCCGGACTTTAAGACATATCCTCATTGGTCACTTTACTGACTCCCGGGTGCTTCCCCATATGGGCGCGGATAGCCGATGAGACTGCCCCTTCTGTCAGGCGGAGCGATCGAAGGACCTGAGCCACGTTTCGGATATGGTTCCAAACGGGATCTCCGGTATTTTCGGCTCGATAGTGCTTTCCTCTAAGAAGAAACTATGCTTTAGTATGGATATGTAGACCCGCAGACTGCCAAGACGTTGAACCCTTTTTCGGTATGCCCGGGTTGAGTAAAAGGATTAGGTGGATTTTGGGTACTGAGAATTCTGCAGACCATACCAATGCATCCCTCACACCGGGTCGCTGTGCTGTTGCCCTCATCCTGAGTTTCTTTGGTTGTCTTTTCATATGGATCGCTACACCCTACAACAATTTCATCCTGAAGACCGGCTTCATTTCTGACGATTATCTCACCCCATCGGTTCTTGCCCTGCTCCTGCTCATGGTTCTCGTCATCAATCCGATCATAATGAGGGTACGCCGCCGCTGGGCGCTTAATTTCAAACAGATTGCACTGATGACTGGCATCCTGTTTGTCGCCGCTTCGATCACCAGCAATGGGTTGCTGCGGGCGCTTCCCTATTCGTTGGCCAGACAGGTCAGTGATGCGAGTGAGTGGAAAGAGACCGCCGAATACTATGAGGAAGCAAATCTGCCACCCAGCCTGTTTCCAGGAAAACTCGGACACCACGAGAACATTGAGGATGTCCGGAAATTCCTGG
>JAZFSW010000009.1:0-4235 GCA_036446375.1 Desulfobacterales bacterium
CTGTCACTCCCGGACCAGTGATAACCACTTTCGAATATCAACCTGCCCCGGGGGTGAAGATCAATAAAATCGTCAATCTGAGCGATGATCTGTCACTGGCCCTGAGTGCCTCCAGCATAAGGATCGTTGCACCGATCCCCGGAAAAGCAGTGATCGGTATCGAGATCCCCAATACCGATCGAGAGACGGTGAGATTCAAAGAGCTGATTGCCTCCAGTGCCTTTGAGAAGTCAAAATCAAAGCTTACCCTTGTTCTTGGAAAAGATATCGAAGGCAGCCCTGTGATCGCCGAACTGGATAAGATGCCCCATCTCTTAATCGCCGGTGCCACGGGAACCGGTAAGAGTGTGGCGTTAAACACGATGATCTGTAGTATCCTATATAAGTCCAACCCGGAGGAGGTCCGGTTCATTATGATCGATCCCAAGCGGATCGAGCTTTCCAACTACGATGGGATTCCCCACCTGATCACCCCGGTGGTAACCGATATAAAAAAGGCCACCAATGCCCTTTTTTGGGCGGTTCGGGAAATGGAGTCGCGATACGAACTACTTTCCCGGAAACAGGCCAAGAACATCCTCCAATACAATCGGAAAATAGAAAAAGAGAAGCCGTCGGACAATGCCGATGAGCCCGTATTGGAGCCACTCCCCTATGTCGTTATTGTCATCGATGAGCTTGCCGACCTTATGATCGCTTCATCCCGGGATGTAGAACTGGCCCTGCAACGGCTCGCCCAAATGGCCAGGGCGGCCGGTATTCACCTGATCCTTGCCACCCAGCGCCCGTCGGTCGATGTGCTCACCGGCATCATCAAGGCGAATTTTCCCGCCCGTTTGACCTTTCAGGTCTCATCCAAGACCGATTCAAGGACGATCATCGACACCATCGGTGCGGAAAATCTTCTGGGCAATGGGGATATGCTGCTGCTGCCGCCGGGTGCTGCCAAGCTTCAACGCATCCATGGTGCTTACATCTCTGAAGTCGAACTGATGAGGATTGTTGATTTTCTCAAGGAGCAGAGACCACCGGAATACGATGCCGAGGTTACCCAGGCACCTGTGGAAGAGAAAGATTCAGGAGAACCCCAGGAGCATGACGAACGGTACGATGATGCCATTGCCCTGGTCACACGGACGCGCCAGGCATCCATTTCGCAGATCCAGCGTCACCTGCGAATCGGCTATAACCGTGCTGCCCGCATTGTTGAGATGATGGAAACCGAAGGTGTCGTTGGCCCCTCGGATGGTGTTAAGCCGAGAGAAGTCCTTGTCGGAAGCTATGACGATATACCCTAAAACAGGTTGTGGGGTTCAAGGGTTCAAGGGTTCCAGGGTTCAAGTGAAGGAATGTCTGCGACAGTTCTTCTTCAGGATTATCCAACCACGTTGGCGGCGATCCGAAGGAATTCACAGTTCTTTCTTAGTGCCTTCGTGTCTTTGTGGCGATATGATTCGCGGATCTGAAAATGATGATTGACGAGGCAGTACTGGATCAAGTGAAAGGCTTTCTTGATCATGAAGAAGGCCTGCGGCTTTATCAGGTTGCACTTGACGCAAGCGAAAAGGGGCCGTGCCTTGAGATCGGGAGCTACTGCGGCAAATCGACGATTTACCTGGGATCGGCATGCCGGCAGACCCACGGCATACTCTTTTCAATCGATCATCACCAGGGCTCTGAGGAGCAGCAACCCGGTGAGGCGTATTTCGATCCCGAGCTCTTTAACCCCCAAACGTTCCGGATCGATACCTTCACCCACTTTCGTGAGACACTGAGACAGGCCGACCTTGAGGATACCGTTGTATCGTTGGTGTGCCGATCCGATGTGGCCGCACGGGCCTGGGCTACCGCTCTTGGACTGGTATTTATTGATGGGGGTCACTCCTACGAGGCAGCGCGTGCCGACTATGATGCCTGGGCACGCCATATTGTTCCCGGCGGATTCCTGCTGATTCACGATCTCTTTGAGGATCCTGAAAAGGGCGGACAGGCACCCTATGAGGTATATCGGCATGCTGTTGCAACCGGCTGGTTCAATGAACTTCCCCGGGTCAAGACACTGGGAATACTGCAGCGTAATAGTGTCGCGTAGGCGATGACCTGTAGGAAAAGATGAACGTCGAACGCTGAACATCGAATCACGCCGCGGCGTGATTGGACGTTCATCACTTCCTGCCCTTCATTCATCATTCGACGTTGGGTGTTCGATGTTGAGCGTTCATCTCTTCCCCCCATCTTTCCTCATATACACCGCAATACTTTTCCCCATCACCGGATTGAGAAGATTATCCAGAAAACGGGTGAGCGACGGCTTTTTCATGATATCCCAGGTCAGGAAGCGATGGTATAGGCGAACGAAAGGATGGTCTTCTTTTTCAGGACCGACGAGGCATTTCAGCCACCAGTAGGGTGTGTGGATACTGTGGGCAAAATGATGTGCCCACTGCGTTGTGCCGGCCTTTTCCAGGAGGTCAACGAGCCGTTTCTTTCTGTATATCCGGATGTGGCCCCCCTCGGTATGGCTATAGGTATCGGAAAGCGCCCAGCAAATGCGTTCCGGAAAATACCTCGGAACACTTACCACCAGATTCCCTCCCGGCTTGAGCACCCGGATTACCTCATGGATCGCTGCCAGCTCATCGGGAATATGTTCCAGGACTTCCGAGCATATTACCAGATCAAAACAATCGTCTCCGAAGGGCAGGCCGGTGATATCGGTTACCGAAACGCCCCAGGTCCCGCCGCCGTGTTCGCCGATGGCTTCATGGAATTCCAGGCCTTTTTTTGTTTCAAGAACATCGGTAAAGTTCAGATCCGCACCAATGGCCACCACCCCGTCTAGTCGAAACGCCCCACAGGTATGTCTGCCGGTCCCGCAACCGATGTCGAGAATCCGGTCCCCTCGTGCGATAGTGAGTCGGTCAAAATCGGCGGTGATCACGAATCGCCTCCCGGTAGGTTGCCACTGTCTTTTCTGCAGCTCTTTCCCATGTAAAGTGGTCCTGGACGCGCTTATAGCCGGCCTGTCCCAAGGTCCTTGCTTTGTCCGGATGATCGAGAAGATCGGTAATCGATCGGGAAAGGGCAGCCGCATCGGCCGGTGGTACGAGGATACCGGCATCCCCCACTACCTCGGGAAGTGCTCCGCCGGTGGTACTGATCACCGGTACCCCGCAAGCCATTGCTTCGCCTGCGGGAAACCCGAAACCTTCATAAATCGATGGAACCACGGCAACGGTTGCCCTAGCATAGTACCGGACGAATTCCGCATCGGTAATCCAGCCCGTGAAGGTTACCATATCTCCAAGGCCCAGATGACGCACGAGGGTTTCGATTGCGCCGTCTTTCTTGGGCGTGCCGACGATGGTTACCTTGAGCTTTCGGGTTCGGGCCATTTCAGCGACGGCCAGCAGAAGGTATCTCAGACCTTTCAGGGGGGTGTCCGCGCTGTTGGTCACCATGATGTGGTTTGAGTCGCTTTCAATCTCCGGGATCGGATAAAACCGGTCGGTGTTGATGCCGTTAAAGACCACGCGAAAGTTCTCACGGGGGATCTTGAAATCCCTGCTGATATCATTCCTTGCTGATTCTGAAACGGTGATGACATGGGACAGCGATCGGGATACCCGTTTCTGCATGCCGATGAATGAGTACCACCGGAGGTGCTTCATTCTATCCCGACACAAGGGGGACGAATCGATATCGATCCTGCGATCCACGGTAACCGGATGGTGAATGGTGGCTACGGTCGGTTTGAGTCTGTTCATTGCCCATATGCCGTAGGATAGGCTCTGGTTATCATGAAGGATATCGTATTGGTGGAACCGTGTCCGCAGGTACCGATAGGCCCTTAGGCCGAAGGTAAACGGTTCCGGAAAACCCATGGTTGAAACCCCGAACCATTCCATTAGATTGATCGGTTCGGCAAGTTCTCTTAATGTCGGTATCCGGAAGGGATCGTCCGGATTATAAAGATCAAGGCACGGCAGTTGAATAAGGGGAATATCGTCATCGAGCAAAGGATCCGGTGGGCCTGAAACCACATCCACCCGGTGACCCAGATCCGCTAGTGCCCGGCTCAGGCACCGGATATAAACTCCCTGACCGCCACTGTGGGGTTTGCTCCTGTAACTTAACAGGCAGATGCGAAGCGGTTCTTGATTATCCTGATCCAATCGGTTGACTCCCTGAACCGGAGAAATTGGCCACAAAGGCACAAAGACACGAAGCTAAGG
>JAZFSW010000010.1:0-6430 GCA_036446375.1 Desulfobacterales bacterium
GTGAGAGATAGAAATGTAGTTTCATACGAGGGAGATATGGATAAGCTAACTGATTTGAGAATAGGGCACCTGATGGTCAGGCGCGGGGTTATCACTGACGATCAGTTGCAGGAGGTGTTTGGCAAGCAGGAAGAAAATGCGAACCTGAGGATGCCCAGCATGATTGGTGAGATCTGCGTGGAAGAAGGGTGGTGCACCATGGCCGATATCGCAGCGATCATGCACGAGCAGAGAGACGAGGTCATCAAATCCAATTCTCTGGGCAGTTGCCTCGTGGAAATGGGTGCGATAACCCAGGATCAGTTGTGGGAAGCCCTTGAACAGCATGAAGAGGTATTTGAACCCCTGGGGGAGATTGTGGCGCATAAGGGCTTTTGCACGGAGGACCAGGTTCGCCTGGCCCTTACCTTACAGGGCAAGCGTCGTAACGCGATGACCCGACGTCTGGTTTCCTCTAACCTGGATCCGATCAATGTTCTCGAAATCGTAGTCAATGATGAAATTGACAGTTTGATAGCCGAGCAGGACGGCTGTTTCTGTACCCAATGCCGAAGCAATGTATTTGCCATCGCACTCAACAAACTTCCCCCCCGCTATGTGAGCAATCAGGATCTGATCTTACCCATTACGAACCGTTGCAAAGAGGAATATAGCGACCTGATTCGGATGCATATTACAAAGGGCGTCCAAACGGTAAAGGCGAGCCCCAAACTATCCTGTCGGATGAAATCACATCGATCCCTCAGTTCCTTTTCTGTTTCCGGGGAAGTTCTCGTAAAAGTCTCCAATCGTCATGTCCACCTATCCGACGATAGCGTATCGGCCTTGTTTGGACCGGGGTATGTCTTGACGCCCTGGAAAGATCTCCTTCAGCCCGGGCAATACGCTGCAAAAGAGGTGGTAAGGCTCGAGGGTCCTAAGGGGAAGATAGAGAATGTGAGGGTGCTGGGACCGACGCGGCCACAAACACAAGTAGAGATCTCGGGAACCGATCAATTCGTACTGGGCATCAACGCACCTGTTCGACAATCCGGGGATATCGAGGGCACACCGGGGATCGTCATCTCAAATGAGGAAAGTCGGTGTGAGCTTGACAGTGGCATGATCAGAGCGTTTCGTCATATCCATATGACCGCCGATGATGGTAGAGACCTTCATGTCAAAGACAGGGATTTGGTCAATGTAAGGTTGATGGGGGATCGGGTAACGGTTTGCGAAGATGTGCTGGTGCGGATTTCAGACCCATCCCATCTTGAAATGCATGTGGACACCGATGAAGCCAATGCTGCCGGTGTTCCCGCAGAATCAATGGGTATGGTTTTCAGAGAGCAGTTGGATTCATGATATCCAGGTTGGACTCAGAACGCGGAGGGGATGAAGGGTAACGATTTCTTCCTGCCTTATGACCACCCCACCTGTGGTCCGATGAAGATCATGGCCAGCCCGGTGAATTTGAGTAAGACGCCGGCTACGATACGGTCCGCGGCACCGGAGATCAGCCAGCATACTGAGGAAATCCTCATCGAAGCCAGCTTTGGTTGGGAGGAGATATCCGCGTTTCAGGATCAGATCGTGATACCCATCTGAGCCCTTTCCTTTCCACAATATATTCCTTGACACACCTCCGGCCGTTATGTCATTTTGCCCTCTTATGCCGATTTTATGAGCTCGGCGATAGCAAGATATAATTATTTGAATATACACACTATATTTACCATTCAACAGATGCCCCGGGGCAGGCATGGTGAAATGTGATGTCACGGTGGCGGGAATGTGATAAAATTCAATCAGCGGGTCCATTAGCGGTGTGACCCGGGTCAATAAGTGTATAGCGTATGGATCGATTGAACGGGAGGAACTATGATCGTTGCAAAGCGGAAACCCCTGGATGAAATAAAAGAACTGATCAAGGGCTACAAGAAGGTTCTGAATGTCGGGTGCGGTACCTGTGTGGCCGTCTGTCTTACCGGCGGGGAAAAAGAAGTCGGGATTCTCAATGCAGAGCTTGAGATGGCAAGAAAAATGGACGATGACCCCATTGATATCGGTGCATCTACCGTAGAGCGCCAATGCGATAGGGAATTTCTTGAAGCACTGGATGCTGTTGTGGGCGAATACGAGGCCATCCTGTCCATGGCCTGTGGCGCAGGGATTCAGTTTCTTGCTGAAAAATACCCGGAGATACCGGTTTTGCCGGCAGTGGATACAACCTTTATCGGGGTTAATCAGGACGTCGGCTGGTATGAAGAACGGTGTCGATCGTGTAGCAGTTGTATCCTGGGACTGACCGGTGGTGTATGCCCGGTAACGATGTGTGCCAAGGGTCTCTATAATGGCCCCTGCGGTGGTACCAACCAGGGCAACTGTGAGATATCCAAGGATCAGCCCTGTGCCTGGTATATGATATACGAACGCCTGGCAGGGCAGGGACGTCTCGATTGCATTCAGGAAATCTCTGCTCCGGTGGAGCATAAGAACCAGGTACCCCGGTCATTGATACAACCCGGATACAAGAAGGCCGAGGAAGAAGACGCGTAATTCTTGCCTTCGGGTTCTGAACAGGTTGAAATCTGACGATACGTGAAACAGCAGTATCCGAAAATCTCAAAAGGCCAAACTTTTGCGAGGAAAGTAATATGAACTCTGGAAGCAATTTAGAGAAAGTCTTGAGGGCGGGCCATTTTGCATTTACCGGCGAACTGGGTCCCCCCCGGGGATCGGATGGCGAGGAAGTAAAGAAGAAGGCCGCCCATCTTAAGGGTATGGTCGATTCGGTTAATATAACGGACAACCAGACAGCGATGGTTCGCATGTCCAGCTGGGCGGCAAGTATCATCCTGATAGGGGAGGGCATGGAACCCAACTATCAGATGGTCTGCCGGGACCGCAACCGGTTGGCCATGCAGAGCGATATCCTCGGCGCTTATGCTCTTGGGGTTCGCAATATGCTCTGCCTTTCCGGTGATCACCAGCAGTTTGGCGATCATCCCTACGCCAAGGGGGTCTTTGATATCGATTCGATACAGTTGATCGGTATGGTCAAAAAAATGCGCGATGAGGGCAAATTCATGGGAGGCGATGATATTGAGGTGCCTCCCAGGATGTTCATCGGTGCTGCAGCGAACCCTTTCGCCGATCCTTTTGAGTGGCGGGTGCATCGACTGGCCAAGAAAATCAAAGCCGGTGTGGATTTTATTCAGACCCAGTGTATCTACAATATGGAGAAGTTCCGGGAGTGGGTCAAACAGGCCAATGACATGGGACTGACAGAGAAGGTCTATATCCTGGCCGGTGTGACCCCGATGAAGAGCCTCGGTATGGCTCGGTATATGAAGAACAATGTTCCGGGGATGGATGTGCCCGATGATGTTATTGATCGGCTCAAGGGTGCGGAAAAGGGAAAGGCTGCAGAAGAGGGCATCAAGATGGCCTGTGAGCAGATCGAGGAATTCAAGGAGATGAAGGGGATCGCCGGTGTTCACCTGATGGCTATCGAATGGGAACACCGGGTTCCGGAGATTGCCGAGCGGGCCGGCGTATTGCCCCGACCGGTGGTTGAATAGCCTGGGGGAAGTGTTCAGGGTTCAGCCCAGCCGCCGGCTTGAATCCCGCAAGGCGGGATCAGTTTGACCGGGGAGAAACGCCATATGGGTTCTACCACGGATTCCCACGGAATTTCACAGAAATGAAAAGGACAACTTAGGTTGTTGTCTGCAGTTTCCGTGACCTATTCTGTGCCTTTCCGTGGTGAAGAATCATTAGAGTTTCTTATGAGGGTTCAGTGTTCAGGCCGGTAACAAGCATCCTGATCCATTTGGATCCTGTCTGATTTCTGTGGTCAATAATGGGAAAAGTCATTTGGAGGCGTTGAGAATGACAGCTACTGCACGCGAATACACGCCTGAGGACGCCAACGCTCTTGTTCAAGAGGTGGCGGATCGTTCAGGCCAGAACCTTACTGCCTGTTATCAATGCAGGCGCTGTGCCGCGGGCTGCCCCGTTGCCGAAGAGACCGGATTTATTACACCGGATCGATTGGTGCGCCTGATTCTCCTGGGAGATAAAGAAAAAGCATTGGTCAACGAACTGGTCTGGCGGTGTGTCTCCTGCTACACCTGCGGAACGCGCTGCCCCAATGAGATACAGACGGCCAGGATCACCGAGACACTGAAGAAGATGAGCGAGGAAGCCCACCGGTCACCCCTCCGCAGCAAGGTTGCCCATTTCCACCATAGTTTTATCAACGCGGCCCTGCGACGGGGACGGCTCAACGAGATGGAGTTTATGGGGACCTACGAGCTTAAGAACACCCTGAAAGATCTGGTTAGCTTCAGGTTCAAAGCCGCTTACGACGAATTGATGTATCAGGCCAAATTCGGACTGACGATGATAAAACTAAGACGGATGCACTACGGTTTTTTATCGGCCAAGGGCCGGGGTGAAATTAAGCGTCTGGCGAAGAAGGGAAGGGCTCGCGGTTGATACCCCGCCGAACCGATTTTTTTGAGAGACGAAATCACAGATTAACAGTTGATCGAGGTTAACCATGGATATAGCGTATTATCCCGGATGTACTTTGCAGGCTTCAGCAGAGATGTATGACCTGCAGAATAAAAAGGTTTTTGAGACTCTCGGGATCAATCTCAGGGAACTTGAAGATTGGAATTGTTGCGGCGCAACGTCTGCGGGCAAAATCAATGATTTTCTTGCCGTTGCCATGCCCGCCAGAAACATCGGTATTGCAGAAAGTACCGGCCTTTCCGAAATGGTGATTCCCTGTTCGGCATGCTATTCAAGAACACTCGTGGCACAGCACCAGCTTGAAAAGAGCCCGGACCTGAAAGCAGACATTAACGAAGAGCTTTCCAAGAAGGTGGAGGGCTCCATTAAGGTGTCTTCTATTCTGGAAGTGTTGTTAACAACCGTCGATTCCGGTGTGTTGGAAGAAAAGGTGGACCGGGAGCTCAAAGGGCTTCAACCGGTATGCTACTATGGCTGTATCCTCACCCGTTTCCCGATTGATGTGCCCGTTCCGGACAATGTTGAAAATCCACAGGGTATGGAAACGATCCTCCGCGCCTTAGGCGTCGACGCCCTGGACTGGAACTATAAGACGGATTGCTGCGGGGCTTCTGCTTCGGTGAATGATAGGGAAGCTGCCACCCAACTGATGGCGAGAATCGTGAAAGATGCCGTGGCACGGGGTGCCAACTGCTTTGTGGTCACCTGTCCGATGTGCCAGCTGAATATGGATGCATTTCAGGATGAATTCTGTAAACAGCACGGGATTGAAGAGCGACTGCCCGTTTATTTCTTAACTGAACTGATCGGCCTTTCAATGGGCATGGATATTGAGACCTTGCAGATTGACAGGCATTTTGTGGAAAGTTCGAAGCTCTTGAAGGAGTTGAATCTGGTATGAGCGATGAAGAGAAAAGCATAGCCGCGAATTCAGGGACCAAACGCGGATCCGTGCTCGTTGTCGGTGGTGGTATTGGCGGCATGCAGGCGGCCATTGATTTGGCCGACAGCGGGTTCAAAGTAGATATGGTTCAGCGTAATTCCAGTATCGGCGGAACCATGGCGATGCTCGACAAAACCTTTCCCACCGGTGATTGTTCCATGTGCATGATATCACCGAAGATGTTGAGTGTGGGGAGGCATCAGAACATTGATATCCATACCTTGGCAGAGGTCGTCTCCGTGGAAGGAGAGGCAGGCAATTTTGACACCCGGGTGCGGTTGAAGCCCCGCTACATTGATGCGGATAAATGCACGGGCTGCGGTGATTGCGCAACGGCATGCCCGGTGACACTCCCCAGGGAGCACGATGATGGGCTAAGCCTGAGAAATGCAACCTACAAGCAGTATCCCCAGGCTATTCCCGGTGCCTATGCCATCGAGAAACTTGACACCGCGCCCTGCCGCTTGGCCTGTCCGGGAGGCGTCAATATCCAGGCGTATGTAGCCATGGTCAAGGAGGGTAAGTACCGGGAAGCGGTGGAGATCATCATGCGGGATCTACCTTTCCCCGGTATCCTCGGTCGGATCTGCCCCCACCCCTGCGAAAAGGGCTGTCGCCGCATCGAAATAGATGAACCTGTCTCCATCAGGGAGCTGAAACGTGTCGCTGCAGATAACGTGGATCTTAGTGATATTCCCGTTCCCGACATAACACCGCGAGATGAGAAAGTGGCCATTATCGGTTCCGGTCCGGCCGGACTGTCTGCTGCGTATTATCTTTCCCTCGAGGGCTACTCCGTGGATGTATATGAATCGATGCCTGAAACAGGGGGAATGATGCGTTACGGTATCCCGGAGCACAGGCTTCCTCGATCCATATTGGATGCGGAAATCGAGAATATCAAACGTTTCGGCGTTACGATCCATACCGATACGGCCCTGGGCAAGGATGTGACCCTGGAGCAGC
>JAZFSW010000011.1:0-3378 GCA_036446375.1 Desulfobacterales bacterium
TCTCCATATACAAGGCGTAGTGGTTGGCCAGGCGTGAAGGCATACATGTCGTATGTCGAACGTCTGGGCAAACGCTATAACGCAGTAGATGGAGACTTTTTACGACGCCATCAACATTGATGAACTCGTAAAAAGTGTACCCGATGGCTAAGTAGAAATCTTCATATACAAGGCATAGTGGTTGGCCAGGCTTTCGGGGCTGTATCTCATACATGCCGTATGTCAAACATCTGGCCAAACGCTATAACGCCGTAGATGGAGACTTTTTACGACGCCATCAACATTGAACCTGTGAACGCACAGACCATAAGACAGGAAGGACACCAGCATATGAATGACCCATTAACCGTCGCGGACCGGTCCTTTGACTCGCGGCTCTTCCTGGGAACGGGAAAATTCCCTTCTCCCGAGAGCATGTCAAAGGCCCTCGAGGCATCCGGTACCGAGGTGGTGACCGCTGCTATGCGGCGGGTGGATCTTGAGAACCCTCAGGACAACTTGCTCCAGGCAATAGACACGGATCGATATCTGCTTCTCCCGAACACATCCGGGGCAGCCAATGCCGAAGAAGCGATAAGACTGGCCAGACTGGCTCGGGCGGCTGGATGTGGCAACTGGATCAAACTGGAGGTCCATCCCGACCCCAGACATCTGTTACCCGATCCCATTGAGACCCTCAAGGCAGCTGAGATTCTTGTCAAAGACGGCTTTATCGTCCTGCCCTATATCTCAGCGGATCCGGTGCTGGCGAAACACCTGCAGGAAGCCGGAACCGCCACCGTTATGCCCCTGGGTTCCCCCATCGGGTCCAAGCAGGGGTTGCAGACCAAAGATCTGATAGGGCTCATCATTGAAACAGCCACTTGTCCTGTGGTGGTAGACGCCGGCCTCGGGGCACCCTCCCACGCTGCCGATGCCATGGAAATGGGAGCCGATGCGGTATTGGTCAACACGGCTATCGCCGTTGCCAATGATCCGGTAGCCATGGCGATCGCATTCAAGAAAGGTGTGGAGGCGGGAAGGGAGGCGTTCTTAGCCGGCATTGCCCGGCCCCAGAAAGATGCAGCCGCATCCAGTCCGTTAACCGGGTTCCTGGGAGAATAGCGTGCCAAGTTTTTACGATGAGATACAGCAGGTTCCCTGGGATGGGATTGCCGAACAGATCCAGGCAGCCAGACAAGCCGATGTTGAAAGGGCGCTGTGTGCCGACCACCTGAAGATGGCAGATTTCCCGGCGCTGCTTTCGCCCGCAGCCGAGCCGTTTCTCGAGCAAATGGCCCAGCGAGCTCATTTGCTCACTGAGCAACGTTTCGGAAAAATCATCAGTCTCTTTGCACCCCTCTATCTATCCAATGTGTGTACCAACCAATGCGCGTACTGCGGATTTAATACCACCAATGCCGTTGAGCGGCTGACCCTGACCCCTGATCAGGCGGAAGAAGAGGGAGAGCATCTGCATCAACTGGGATTCCGGCACCTGCTTCTTGTGGCCGGTGAAGCCCCGGCAATCGTAACCCCGTCCTATCTGTCTGATGTCATGGAACGGCTTCGTCCCCGGTTTCCTTCCATTTCGATAGAGTTGTTTCCCATGGATACCCAGGCGTATGAAACGCTTGCCGACAAGGGGGTGGATGGTCTGGTGATCTTCCAGGAAACCTATAATGAGAAACGATATACTGACGTGCATCCGGGGGGGCAAAAGGGCAACTATCTGTGGCGGCTTGAAACCCCGGACCGGGGTGGTGCAGCGGGAATGAGACGTATCGGGATCGGCGCGCTTCTGGGGCTGAGCGACTGGCGTGTGGAAGGTTTTTTCCTCGCCATGCATGCCCGTTACCTGTTGCGGCATTACTGGAAATCGCAGATATCGATTTCTTTTCCCCGACTCCAGACAGCCGCCGGCGGATTTCAGGCCCTGTGTCCGGTTTCCGATGCACATATGGTTCAACTGATCGTTGCCCTTCGCCTGTTCCTGCCCGATACGGGGATGGTTCTTTCAACCCGGGAGAGGCCGGAATTCAGAGACAACCTTATCCCTCTGGGTGTTACATCCATGAGCGCAGGTTCAAAAACCGATCCCGGCGGCTATACCCAGGGTAGGGGTGCCGAGGCACAATTTGAGATTGCCGACCATCGGTCACCGGCAACCATTGCCGATATCATCTGCCGGAAGGGATTTGAACCGGTCTGGAAAGACTGGGATGCCGCATTTCTTGGGTAATTGTCTGAGGCCCGATGAATCCTAACCGCAATGTCATGGACCTGAGAAGAAATCCTGCGCAACTCAAAAGCGAATATCGAATATTGAACAAGGAACCGCAGAATTATGAAGTACTTCGACATTCGACATTTTTTGTTCGATATTCTGCGGTTCAGACACACAACATTTTCCTGCGTCGACGACATTGGTTCTAGCCTCGCAGCACAAGGCCAAAGGTGGGTGGCATGATCATAACTATCAATGGCGATACCCGGGAGTTTAACTCTCCCCTTACCGTGACTGAATTGCTGAAAGCGTTGGATCTGGAGTCTCAACTGGTTCTGGTTGAGAGAAACCTGCAGATTGTTGAACGGGATGATATGGCGGAAACACAAGTCACTGATGGGGATGCGTTTGAGATTCTAAAGGTCGTAGGAGGAGGGTCGTGAACCGGAAATTGGCCATTGACCGGTTCGAGGATACCGATATCTACCCGGTGACCTGCGAGGCACTATCCTCCGGAAGATCCAATCTGGATGTTCTGGGTGAGATGATCAAAGGGGGGGCAGGAATAATACAGCTCCGGGAAAAGCATTATTCAGCCAGGGATCTGTACCCGCTTGCTGTTGCTTTTCGCAAAGTGACTGCAGATGCAGGCGTACTGCTCATTATAAACGACCATATCGATATTGCGCTGGCCGTTGAGGCCGATGGGGTCCATTTGGGGCAAGAGGATCTGCCGATTCCGGTGGCTAGAAAGCTGGCCCCTGAACTTCTCATCGGTGCTTCGACCCACTCCCGGGAAGAAGCCCTTCAGGCCGAAAAGGAGGGTGCTGATTATATCAATATCGGGCCGATCTTTCCTACAAAAACAAAAGAGAAAGTGGCACGCTTTCTCGGCCCGGAGAGCATCACCACTATCAGCGCCGGCATACAGGTACCGTTTAGCGTGATGGGGGGTATAAACGCGACCAACATCGATACTGTCCTTGGTCGCGGCGCCCGTCATGTTGCCGTGGTTACCGCCATCACGAAGGCACCGGATATTGCCGGGAGCGTTCGCATGCTAAGAAGCCTGTTTCCCGGTAAGTCCCAAAATCCGACCACAGAACCTGCATAGAACGAACCTCCAAATTGGCGTAGATGTCACTCCCCACCGCGCCTAAAGATTGCGGGCA
>JAZFSW010000012.1:0-2547 GCA_036446375.1 Desulfobacterales bacterium
CCATCAATTCGTCGATTTTTGCCCGCCAGAATTCCAGGAAGGCCTTTGTCGGCCGATCCTGTGCCATCCACTCCCGCCATCGCTCGACAATCTCCGGATCCAGACCATCCAGGTTGTGCATCGGGCCGTATAGACCGGCGTATTCGGGGTTCGATACATCGCAGTCGCTTCGCCAGTGGGGATAGAACCACCATTGTTCTGCGTGGTGGAGGGCAACCATGAAGCGCATCCCTTCATCGCGGAACGCCTTTTCCAGCTCTCCCACTACATTTCGTTTGGGACCCATCTTGGCAGCATTCCACTCATTCACTTTGCTGTCCCACATGGAGAACCCGTCGTGGTGCTCCGCAACAGGCCCGGCAAACCGGGCACCGGATGACTTGAAAATAGATGCCCACTCCTTTGCGTCGAATTTCTCAGCCGTGAACTGGGGAATGAAATCCTTGTACCCGAATTCAGATACCGGGCCGAACGTCTTCTCATGATACTCCGCCTGATTGTTACCTCCCCGATAAATGTTGTGTGCATACCAGGTGCCGTTGGGCCCGCAAGCGGGTACCGAGTAGATTCCCCAGTGGGTGTAGATTCCGAATTTATCGTCCCTTAGCCATTGCGGCGTATTGTGCTTCCTGAGCGATGCCCAATCGGGTTCGTAGTGCTTTGTCATTGAGTGTGCCTCCCTTTGAGTTGTTTGCTGGAACGGCCTGCCGGAAAACAATGGGTCGGTTACCTGCGCCGGCAATACGGTGGTCCGTGTGGATTCATCCAGTCGGTTTCTTCTGTTGATTCACAGTCCTGCACATCATTCCCTGCATCTCCCTGCACTCCGGAAACCGAATACAGATGTGGGTATCTACGTTCCGGCCTGTTTGACGGCAAATTCGTAGGTCAGTTGGACGTCGGAAGGCTCAATGCCTCTGCATACGTCTGCCACCCACATGATGAAGTCAAAAAGATCCGATTCGATGTCTTGCTCAGGGGGCCGAGGCTCATAACGATCCCACAGGCCGTAGACCATTGCCATGGAAGGGCGACCACGGCCAAGATCGGCCAGTTCCAGGGCATAAAGATGGCCATGGGCTGAACGCCAGTATACGCAGCCCGCGCGCTTTCCCACCGCACGCTCAATGTCTTCGGCCATCTCCGGGCGGCCATCAAGCTCCTGCTCCCAGAGCAAGGGATCCATGCGAAGCGATGACAGTTCCTCAACCGTTGGCGTTATGAAATTCATAGGGCCCTCCCCACTGTTCTGTCTAGGAATTCAACAATGCTATTGGACAAGTCGGGACCACGGTCATCCTGAAGAAAATGGGCCGCCTCATCAAAGACGATGGGCCCTTCAGCATGGGGCAGAAGTGTCTTCAGCTCCTCAGCGTATTCAATCGTGAATACATTATCCCCCGGCGCCCAGAGCAGAAGCGTGGGAACATCGCCCAATTCCGGCAGCCGGCGGTTGAGCGCCTTCATGTCGGCCCAACCGCGATCCCCTTCCCGCATGGGTATCGACCGGGGCCAAGTCAGAACCACATGATCGGAATCCGGCTCATCATATATGTGGTGATAGCCCCTGGCTTCCTTCTCGGTCATGCCCCGTTTCGTTGTCAGGGAAGGACCGCCATGGGAAAGGACTTTCTTCCATTTCATAAAGAACTGTCCGATCAGGGGGGCATTCCATGTTGTCCACGGTTTGGGTGACCCATGAAATTTGCCAACAAGATCGGTGAGAAAACCCGTATTCATCAGCACCATCGCAGCCATGCGACTCTTGCGGCATAATCCGGCGTGTACGCCCTGCGCGCCACCCCAGTCCTGCCCCACAATGACAAAGCCCTCTAGGTCAAGTTGGTCAATAAGAGATACCAGGTCGGCGATATGATGCGCAGTTGAGTAAGCGGCATCTATTCGGGGTTTGTCGGAGTATCCGGCGCCTATCCAGTCAGGGGCGATGACTCTGTAGCCCGCTTCGGTCAGCGGCGGGACGAAGAAGCGGTATAGAAATCCCCAGGTGGGATTTCCGCTGAGCAGGAGAATGGGCCTGCCAGCGGGATCTCCTTCGTCAATATAGGCCATGGTCCGCCCATTGACGTTAACGGCATGCTGCTCCCAGGGAAACAGCTCCTCCAGCCAATCGGGTTTCGGCTGCAATTCATGCGCCACGGAATGCTCTCCTTTCCTCCCGCGCCGGGTAATTCTCACCATTGCGCTCTTTCGGGAGTCTTCTGGCAACCTTGCTTGACATTTGGTTTTATCCTGGAATAAGGTAGCGCCAATCAGGTAACAAGTCAACGATCACGCGGGGCGCGTGAAATGGGTTTTCGGCCATGGTCCGGAGAAACAAGCGCACGTGCGTGTGCCAAGCGTTGGATCTGTAACCCGGTGCTCAGGCCCGGTTTGCAGCAGACAACCAAATCTATTCGCTCTGTTTTGAGACATTTGACAAGAGTCGCGCTTTCGGAGAAAGTGCTTAGAAGACGGCGCCTTTTGAAAGAACTGGAATTGTAACCTACTGATACTTGACCTTTGAAAAACAGCATATCTTGAAAGAAT
>JAZFSW010000013.1:0-6670 GCA_036446375.1 Desulfobacterales bacterium
GGTGTGGGCCTTGCGCTTAAGGCTGTAGATGAAATTGAAGAACTGGTCAAAGATC
The DNA here is from genome assembly GCA_036446375.1 of Desulfobacterales bacterium. Lineage (GTDB taxonomy): Bacteria > Desulfobacterota > Desulfobacteria > Desulfobacterales > JAZFSW01 > JAZFSW01. The sequence goes on from JAZFSW010000013.1 coordinate 56, forward strand.
TGGAAAAGAAAGGTAAGATGTCTGAAATTGATGGGAAGAAGTTTCTCAATGATCTGCGGCAAAAGTACGATGAAGCCCAGAGCAAACTGGAAGCAAAGGTGGAATCTACCGGAAAGGAATTCTTCAAGAAGGTCAACGTGGTTACCTCCGATGATCTGGGGGGGCTGAAAAAGGAGATCCGGGAACTCAAGAAGGCCAATATCTCCTCGGCTGAAGAGCTAAATGAGCTGAGAAAGGAGATCATGGGGCTGAAAGAAGCCCTTTCCCGATAACATTTCACCGGATCCTGTTCCGGTACCCCAATTCGGGCATACAAGAAACCCATTGGACATACGAAGAACATGCTGAGTATACGAAAAATAGGCGTTATCAGCCGCACCTACCGCCATCTGAACCGGTACCGGCAAATCCTGACGATTTTCTTCAGGTATGGTTTTGGCGATCTTGTCGAACTCCTGAAGATTGAGCAATACATTGAAGTGGGTCTTCAACTGATTTCAAGAAAGCGGCGGGATCGGATTGATCGATTCTCGAGAGCAGAGAGGGTGAGAATGGCCCTCGAAGAACTCGGACCCACCTATATAAAACTCGGCCAGGTATTGTCTACGCGGCCGGATCTTATCCCAATTGAGTTTATCAGTGAGCTTTCAAAGCTTCAGGATGAAGTCCCACCATGTTCTCACGACGAGATTCGCGGCGTGATCGCCTCAGAGCTCGGTGCGAAAGCCACTGAATTATTCAGTCAATTTGATGAGATCCCCCTTGCCTCTGCTTCCATCGGGCAGGTATATCGGGCAAAACTCATCGATGGGGAGACCGTGGCGGTAAAGGTCCAACGACCCGGGATCCAGAAGACCATTGAAGTCGATCTTGAGATAATGCTCCATCTGGCCACCCTCATGGAGCGCCACCTCGAAGAGATGGCCCTCCATCGACCGGTTAGGATCGTCGAAGAATTTGCCAAGACCCTGGAGCGTGAGATTGACTACACCATTGAGGCGGAAAACATGGAACGGGTTGCCCAGCAGTTTCTGGAGGATCCCACGATCTATGTGCCGAAGGTCTTTCGTGAAACGACCACGGCACGGATCCTGACCATGGAATTCATCGAGGGGATCAAGATCTCCGATGTGGCACAATTAGACGCATCGGGCCTGGATCGAAAAACCATTACCGAACGTGGTGCGGATTTCTATTTAAAACAGATATTTGACCATGGTTTCTTTCATGCAGACCCCCATCCCGGGAATATTTTCGTGCTACCGGACAATGTGATTTGTCTGCTTGATTTTGGCATGGTCGGATCCGTAGACAGGAAGACCCGGGAAGATTTTGTCGAACTGCTGGACAGTGTCGCAAATGAAGATGAAAACAGGGCGTGCCAGGTGCTACTTAGACTGGCGATTTGGGATGATGAGCCGGACCTTCGATCCCTTGAAAGGGATGTAGCCGTGTTTATCGGTCAGCATCTCCATCGATCTCTCAGAGAGATAAAGATTCACAAACTGCTTCAGGATCTACTTGGCATCGCATCGCGGCACCGTTTGGGCATACCGCCGGATCTTTTTCTCATGATGAAGGCCCTGGGAACCATCGAAGGGGTCGCCGTTTCGTTGGATCCTGATTTCAACATGATTGCACAGACCGAACCCTTTATCGAAGCGGTCAAACTGGCCCGGTTTTATCCGCATCGGATTGCGGGAGATGCTATACGGCTGGCATCCGATATGCTGCAGTTTGCCAAGCAGTTTCCCAGGGATATGCTTGAAATCAGCCGATTGATTCGGCAAAAGAAACTGACATTGAGGATAGAGCATCAGGGCCTTGATGACATGCTCGCAACCCACGATCAGATCAGCAACCGCATTTCATTTTCCATCCTCATCGCCGCCCTGATCATCGGCTCGGCCCTGATCGTTATTTCAAAAACCCCCCCCCTTTTCTATGGCATATCGCTTATCGGGATTATCGGATTTCTCGCCGCTGCCCTAATGGGCATATGGCTCCTCATTGCCATCTTGCGTAAAGGACGGCTGTAGCCTTCGTACGAGCATTCACAGGTTCTCGACTACGTGTGGTGTTTCAATTCGCCGCAGAGACGCCGAGAGCGCAGAGAACAGATAATTATCTCTGCGATCTTTGCGGCGAAGTCCCTCTGTCAGCGGCCATTTCCCAGCTGTTTTGATGGCATGCTTTTCTCAAATTCCAGAGCCTTCGGTGATGTTGGCAGAAGCCTTGACATTCCCCAAATGTTACTATATCTCTCATATGCGTTCATGAAATCGGCCCTGAAGGGGCCGATGTTTCTTGTTGACACAGTACGACAACACAGGCGTTCTCGCCATACTTTAGAGAACCCGATAAACCAAGGAGGTAGAAATGAAATTGAGGAATGTGGTCCTTGTCGATGGCGTTCGTTCACCATTTGCACGGGGAGGAAGAGGAAAGCTTGAGGCGACTCGTCTTGATGAGGTAGGGGCATTTTTGGTCCGGAAGCTCTTCGAAAGAAATCCCAAGGTAAAGCCGAACATGATCGAGGATTTCGGGATCGGCAATGGTGCCAAACATATGGACATCTCTAACCTGAATAGTATTTCCCGTCTGGCGGGGCTTCCCTATGAGACACCGAATTTTTACGTGGATAGACACTGCGCCTCCAGCATGGAAGCCATGCACCGGGTCGCCATGGCTATTATGCTGGATGAATACGACTGCGCCATCGCATTTGGCGCCGAGAAGATGACCCGGGTCATGGGTGCCGGGGGAAACCTGCCACCGAAACAGACACGGCTCAACAACTTCAATCCAGGAACCATGAAGCCCAGCAAAGAGCAGCGGGATATGCCGGCGGACCACTTCGATTATTTTTCCGTGCCGATTCCGGATTATATTCTGGATTCGCCGCCCAGCGCATCCATGGTGCAGACCGCACAGAATGTTGTCGAAATGTACGATTTGAGCCGTGAAGATCTCGATGGATTTGCCATGCGGAGCCAGCACAAGCTCGCCGCAGCCTACGATGCGGGCAATTACAAGGATGAGGTCATGGCCCTTGAGGTCGAAGATCCGGTCTTTGATGATGAGGGCAACTGGGTCGAGGAAGAAACCGGTCCCATGATTACCTTCGACAAGGACGAAAGTGTCCGGCCCACAACTTCGATGGAAGGTCTCGCGAAGCTGAAACCGGTCGGTGGCATCGTCAGTTACGGAGGCCAGGAATTGAAAATCACCGCCGGTAATTCCTGCCCGACCAACTCCGGTGTTTCAACGGTGCTGATGATGGCTGAAGAAAAAGCCCTCGAACTGGGTCTCGAGCCCCTGGCACGGATGGTGGGTTGGGGCAATGGCGGCGTGAAACAACAGCTCATGGGTGTCGGCCCCGTGGTTTCCACCAAGAAGGCATTGAAACATGCCGGCCTGGAACCGGATCAGATCGACCGGGTCGAGTTCAACGAGGCCTTTGCCGCTCAGGTCATCCCGACCCTTAAAGAAGTCAATATCCCCGAAGAGAAAGTCAATGTCAACGGCGGATCCATTGGCATTGGGCATCCGATTGGCGCCACGGGATGCCGTATGGCCATGACGCTCTGCAAGGAACTCCGACGCAGTGGAAAACGTTATGGTCTGATCACCCAGTGTATCGGTGCCGGACAAGGCGCGACCACTGTGTTTGAGAATGTAGACTTCTAGATCGAACAGAATTTAGCAGTATAGAAGTGAAAAGAGGGCCCGGCAGGGCCCTCTTTTTGTTTGACCACGGATTCTCACGGAAGTTCACTGAGTTGAAAAAGACATCCCGAGGCCGATACTATCTGTTTCCGCGCCCAATTCCGTGCCTTCCCGTGGTGAAAGAACACGGTGAGTTTCGTATGGAGTGTCAGGCCAGCCTTCGGCTGGACGAAGTCCTCCGGGACCCTTCACTGGCACCTGAACACTGAAACTCCCCCCAAATCAACGTCTTCTACTCAGCCGGTTCATAGTTTGGACCACAGCTGGCGCATTGATCGGTGGCATCCGGGGACGATCATCCCCGATCCAAAATCCCGGCGATACGATCCCGAAACGACTCACTTTGTTTGTCTGCGGCAATTAACGCGATCTCCGAGGGTCCTGACACCCCCAAGCCGATGTCAACGGCTCTGGCGATCTGTTCCTGTTTGAAAATCTTTGGTTTCATGATCTGATCATTGCTGCCCAGAGCTTTGAGAACCGCAACACCCACGGCATCGATTGCCACGCGATCTGTGGCGGCAAGAAATACATTGCCCTTTGCCTGTTTGCCTTCCATCGGACCGCCATCGACAAAAGCATCAATTCCATCCAGCACGACAAGGTCCGGGGAAAAGGGGGCGTTTATCTCTGCTATCATTTTCCGTTGATCCGGCGAATAGTGTAGTTCGGTCATATAGTCAAAGCCATGTCGCTTTGTCGGCACCACGCCGACATGAAGTTTCAGGGACAAGGTGAAAACGCCGCCGTATTGGTGGGTCTTCAGGCAACAGGTAGAAACAAGGCATTCGGCGTCCAGGATGGGGCGGGCAACCCTAAAACCGTCCTTCCAGTGGCTGTTTTTGGGCTGAACCTTAACCCAGTCCTTTTTGGCCAGCGTGTCAAAATTGATAACGGTCACATCCCGTTTCTTCAGCAGGGGCAGGATGCCTTTTTCTGCCATTACCCTCTCGGTGAGGGGGAAACTTCTTTCCCCAAGGCGTATCGATTTGGCACCCATTTTCCAGATCTCATCGATCAGAGCCACGAGGGTATCGTTATGGGTGGATCCCGGGGTGATATCGGCGGTGTTGAAATTGGGCTTAATCAGCACGTCTTTGTTCTTTACCGGATTGATATTCAGTGCCCCCATAGATGATTGAACACCCTTCCGCCGGTCCGATGTGGTGGCTAGTGCAACCTGTTGTGCCGGGCCGGCCATGGCCATGCCGCCTTGTATTCCCAGCAGCATGGATCCTCCGGCGATACCGGAAACCTTCAGGAAGTCCCGCCTGCTCATAGCTGCCATTTGCTGATCCTGTTTGCGTTTCTCCTGATTTGTCATAGGGGTGTCCTTTCTCTGATTCTGAGGCTTAACTATCGGTTCCTCTCCAATTCAGCTGGGGAAGAGGGTTCGAGGGGTCAAGTGTCTGCTTTCAAACGATTTTATGGCGGCCATACCGGGTCTCTTCCATCATCAAGCTAGGATCACCGGTTTTGGACATATTGCCCCGGGATCGCGACTACCTGATCCTTACCTACCGTCACATCCGATGTAATCTCAAGGGATTCGATGTGGAATTTTCTTTTCAGGATCGCGATATTCTGATTCTTGAACCCTCTGATCTTGGGAATGTTACCGGGGTGAACCACCAGGCCAATCCGATTGCCCGGGTGGTTCATCGAAGCGATGGTCGCTGATGCCTTATCGAGAAAGCGCTCTGATAAGACGAGGTGTCCGAAAGCCGGATGGTAAGGGCCGGCAAGTACCGTTCCAGGATCATCAAGGTCCGTGGATGACTGGAGCCCCATGCGTATCACCGGGATATTCTGCCGCTGAAAGACGTCATAGAGTTCCTTGACCAGTGTTACACATTCTGCCAGGGGCATCGGTGTATAGTTTCCCTCTTCAAACCATATCGCCAGCCGGCTGTTTGCCAGAACGATCGTTGGATATATTCTCACAAAATCCGGGGACAGGTCAGCGATCTCTCGGGTGGTCTTAATGGCGCCGGTCCTGTCATCGGTCGGCAACCCGACCATCATCTGGATGCCGATTTCATATTCACGGCCCCTGAGCCGGTCCACCGCGTTCACCGTGTCCCGGGCGGTATGACCCCGCTCTACCTCCTCCAGAACCCGATCATTCATGGATTGTGTTCCCAGTTCAATGGTTGAGACCGGATAGTCACGGATAAGGTCAAGGTTCCGGGTGCTTATCGTATCCGGCCGTGTTGAGAATCGGATACTCTCAACCACCCCCTCATGTATGAACTCGGTTGCTTCATTCAGGAGAAAGGCGATGTCTTTCTTTTCCAGTCCGAGAAAGTTGCCCCCATAAAATGAAATCTGGACAGGATTTCTTCGACTCCCCTTGTATCCGAGAAACGTCCGGACCGTGGATCGGAACTGCTTTGAGGAGGGGATGGTTCGGGGGTGCCCGGTGATGATCTTCTGATCGCAGAACGCACACCGGTGGGGGCATCCGGCATGGGGCAGGAATACGGGGATAATAAAGGGCCGTTGTGTATCGGGACTCACCGGTCTATATCCACGTAAGGAGTTGGCGGTACAATGAATGTTCTATCGGGCGTCTTCGTTTTTTCCAAGCATGTCAAGTGCGTTTCTGGCTGCATCCTGCTCGGCTATCTTCTTGCTTCTGCCCTCGCCCTCTGTTGTCAGGTCTTCAATAACCAGCTGGACGATGAAGGTCTTGTTGTGGTCTGGCCCGGTCTCACCGATAACGGTGTAACGCGGGGGTATCCCGTGTGTCGTCTGAATGTGTTCCTGAAGCTGGCTCTTGTAATCCGAATGGCTTGTCGATGCGATGTCCCGTTCAATCAGAGATGAAAAATGGAGGTCGATGGTGTGTCGGGTTGCATCATATCCGCTGTCCAGATAGATCGC
>JAZFSW010000014.1:0-13383 GCA_036446375.1 Desulfobacterales bacterium
CGATGCTCAACGAAACGGTGCAACAAGGCGTGCAAGAGCCCTTTGAAGATTTTTCTGCTGTCGTTGACAACTTCAAGCAGCGAATGGAAGCGCACATCCCGGACGGCAATGGTGGTAAATCGGAAGGCATCCACCCGTTCGGCGCTGAACCGACGTTTCCCTTCTTTTCAGCGAGCATGGATGACTGTCTGGAAAAGGCAGCAACAAGCGGCGTTCGCTACAGCATCTGGGGTCGTATCCCTTCTCAGATGGGAAATGTCGCAGATGGGCTGGCGGCGATCAAGAAGTTCATTTTCGATGACAAAAGCCTGACCTGGGAAGAGCTGAATGCAGCCCTTAAGAATGACTTTGCAGCATGTGAGCCACTGCGCCAGAAGATCCTGAACAGGGCACCGAAATACGGTAACGATGACGATGACGTGGACACCATCCTCAAAGATGTAGCGGAACACTTCTGCGACACACTGTATGAACGCGTACACAATGAACCCGGACCCGGTGCAAAGAGCGCACCTGGGTTCATGACATTTGGCATCGAACACCGCCGCTTTCTGCCCGCCACGCCCGATGGCCGCAAACAGGGAGACAACGTGGCCAGCAGTTTTTCCCCGGGACTGGGAAACGATAGGAACAGTCCCACCGCGGTATTGAAATCGGCCAGCAAAGTGGATTTGAGCAAGGCCGGAAACGGATCCGTGCTGGATATCGCCTTCCATCCATCTGCACTCAAGGGTGAAGGGGGCTTCCAGAAATTCGTTTCTTTTGTCGATACCTTCCTCAAGCTGCCCGCCACCACCACGCTTCAGGTGAACGTGCTCGACAGAGAGACCCTGATCGATGCACAGGAAAACCCATCGGATCCGAAATATCGCACGCTTCTCGTGCGCGTCTGGGGCTTCTCCACGGTGTTTGTAACCCTCGACCCGGCACTGCAGCAGCATGTCATTGAGCGTACCGACCACTCGTTTTCTTGAAGCGTGAGGACAACACAATGCATCCTCCAGTCAACAATCTCCAAGGGGTCCCGGCGCGGGACCGCAATCACAGACATATAGCCATTCTGGTCCGGACACCCCATGGGTCTCTGCAATAATTGTGGCCATGTCCCTGATCGCATTGTATTTGACAAATCCATTCAAAAATTAGATATATTGAAACAGTTGAGCTTTCTGGAATTCTGTCGCTTTCTTGACAGGAGATTGCCCTGAGAATGGGCCTTCTCCCGAGATACCAGGGATGAACCCTGGCTAACATCACTAGACGGCATGGAGCCCTATCATGAAGCCGATGGTCAGCAAGATCCTCCTGGGAATAATCGGTGTCGCACTACTCGGAATGCCGGCAGCAGCCAAAGAGGCGGTGTCGCCGACGCCCCTGACCCTTTCTTCGGCTATCGATAGGGCGATCAAAGGAAATCCCAGAATCAAAGCTGCGGCTTTCCGGGTCGATGCATCGGCGGCACAGGTCACCCGGGCACAGTCCGGATTCTACCCCCAGCTGACCCTCAGCGGAACCTACAATCGTACCAACAATCCGATGTGGGCCTTCGGCAATAAACTGAACCAGGGAATCATCCGCCAGACCGACTTTAATCCGGTCAACCTCAACGATCCGGACCCGATCGTCAACCTTGCCACCAGCGTCACCGTGGACTGGTCTCTTTTCGATCCTGCGCAGACCTGGATCCCCTGGCAACAGTCAAAAAACAATCGCGATGCCGCCGGATCGATGCTGGAAAGGACCCGACAAGAGGTCATTGCCCGGACAGCGATCGGCTATGCCGGTGTGCTCCTAGCTGAAGAGCAGTTAACGGTTGTCCGGACATCGCTGGAAACGGCCCGGGCTCATATGAAACTGGTCCGCACCCGGTTTCAAAGCGGCTTTGTGGTGGAAAGCGACGTTCTCCGGGCACAGGTTCGTATCGCGGAATTGGAGCAGGCCCGCCTTCAGGTCGAAAGTGAGCTGGCCATCGCACGGGCTTCCCTTAACGCCGTCATGGGCATGCCCATGGACCGGCGATACGATCTGGTCCATTCCCCGGACAAAGGGTCTAAACCCGAGGGCGACCTCAAGACATGGATTCAAACAGCCCTATCCCATCGTCCCGATTTAGCACAACTGGGGTATCGGGAAGATATTTCGGAAAATGAAGTCAAGAAGTCCAGATCCGCCCATCTGCCCAGTATCCATCTGATGGGTACCTACGAGATCAACACAGAAGATTTCGATGACCGGGGAGAGAACTATACCCTCGGCGCAGCGATGCGGCTGAACCTGTTCAGCGGAATGGGGATTTCGGCGGGAACAAAAGCAGCGGAAGCATCCCTGGCCAGCGTAAGGGCATCGCAGAAAGCGATGGAAACCGCCATCCGCGTTGAAACGCGCCGCGCCTTTTACCGGACACAAAGTGCCTGGAACCGGATCCAGGTTGCACAGGGAGCCGTCGCGCAGGCTGAAGAGGCATTGCGCATCGTGAGAAATCGCTATGAAAACGGCCTCTTTACCATTGTCGATCTCCTCGATTCTCAACAGGCCCTTCAACAGTCCCGCATGAATCATTTCCAGGCCTCCCACGACTATAAGACCGCGACGGCCCGTTTGGCCCTCGCTGCCGGTGTCATCGATGCCGATTTTAAGTAGATGCCACGTGAGTTTCCAGGGGTCGGATGTGAGAAACCGGCGGTTGGAACCTGTTCTTGAACGCTGTCTTTTGTCATCGTAGCACCTGACACCCGACACGTTTCCGAGTTTTACATGCGTTCTGCAATAAGGAGGCGACGATGCGTCAAACACAATCCACGCTCCTGCTTTTAATCCTGCTACTCCTTCTGCCTGCCGGCTGCGGCGATGAAAAGGCTTCCGATGGGAGATCGCCCGAGGGTGACCGGGTGGTTCAGGCCCCGGTAGCAACGGTAGACATCGCCAAGGCGGTAACGATCCATGATGCCGTGGGAACGGTTAAGGCCAAAACGGCCAGTACGATCTCCAGTAAAGTGGTCGGTAGGATCATGTCGATACATGTTGAGACAGGCGATGAGTTCAAGAAGGGAGACCTGTTGCTGGTCATCGATCCGCGTCAGGTTTCCGCACAGCTCCAACAGGCAGAGGCCGGCCTGGCAGAATCCCGGCAGGCCCGGGCCGCTGCCATTTCCGCCCGTAATTCAGCCAAAGTCAACGCGAAACTGGCAAAGGCCACCTACGATCGGTACGTGCAGCTCATGACAGACGCATCGGCCAGCCAACAGGAATTCGATGAAATCAAGGCGAAACATCACCAGGCCGAAGCATCCCTCACCCAGGCAGAGGCCATGGTTGCCGCGGCCGCTTCCCGGATTAAACGGGCTGCTGCCGCCGTTTCTGCAGCAAAGATCAGCCATCAGGACGCCACGATTCACGCGCCATACAACGGCATGCTTACCGCCAAGATGGTCGATGAAGGCGATCTTGCCACCCCCGGTATGCCGCTTCTTGCCCTTGAAGGGATCAGCGGGTATCGTGTCGATACGGTTTTGCCGGAGGAATACATCCACGCCATTTCACTCAACCAGAAGGTCAGGGTCACCATCGATGCATCCAAAGGCGGCCCCCTGGATGGCACGATTCAGGCCATCGCACCGGCAGCCGACGATAGAAGCCATTCCTTTCTCGTCAAGGTTGCCATTCCTGAAGAATCGACGGTTCTTGCCGGCATGTTTGCCCGGGTGGCCATTCCCGTTGGAACGGTCGATCGCATCCTGATCCCCGCAGAGGCGGTGATTCGGCACGGCCAGCTGACAGGATTATTTCTCCTCAATGAGGATCGCATTGCCAAATTCCGGCTGATCCGCACGGGAAGAAGATCCGGCGAATCCGTGGAAGTGATATCCGGGCTTCGGAAAGGCGATCGATATGTTGCGGTCCGGATTCCCGGCCTGGTGGACGGCACCCGGGTGGAGGCAAATCCATGAGTGAGCATACCGGCATCGCCGGAACCATTGCCCGGTCTTTCATCGATTCAAAGCTTACACCCCTGATCATTATCAGCGCTATTCTTCTCGGCCTGGCAGCGATCCTTGCGCTTCCAAGGGAAGAAGAACCCCAGATCATCGTCCCGATGATCGATGTCTTTGTCGCCATGCCCGGCGCCAGTGCCAAGGAAGTGGAAGACCGGGTCACCAAACCGATGGAAAAACTCCTGTGGGAAATCCCCGGGGTAGAATATGTCTATTCCACATCGAGCCCGGGTCGTTCCATGGCCATCGTGCGCTTCTATGTCGGGCAGAACGAGGAAGAGTCCATCGTTCGGCTCCAGTCCAAATTAACAGCCAATTATGACAAAATTCCCCCCGACGTTACCCGGCCGCTGATCAAGCCGCGGTATATCGACGATGTGCCGATCCTTACAGTGACCTTCTGGGGAGAGGAAGCAGACCACTACCAGCTCCGGCGCGTTGCCGCCGAAATAGAAGATCTGATAAAACGAGAGGAAAATGTTTCGACAACCACATTGATCGGCGGCGAAAAGCGGCAGGTCGAGATCCAAATCGACCCGACGCGGCTGGCCGCCTTCGGGTTGGATGTCAACGGCGTTGCAGCGGCTCTTTCGGCCGCTAACCAGGAGAGTCAGGCTGGTTCCTTCCCCTCCCCCAAAGGCCAGATCCTCATCCAGACCGGTGGCTTTCTGAAAGATGCGCAGGATGTCGAGCAGGTTATCGTAGCGGTTCACAACGACAGACCGGTTTACCTCAAGGATGTTGCCACGGTCGTCGACGGCCCTCTGGATCCGGAACAGTATGCATTTTTCGGCATCGGACCGGCGGCCGAGGAAAAGGGCATCGGGCCGGACGCGGTGCCCGAAAGAGGCGTCTATCCGGCCGTCACCCTTACCGTTGCCAAACGGAAAGGAACTAATGCCATCACCGTGGCCAACAGGGTTCTATCGAGAATTGAGGACGTAAAAGGGTCGATTATCCCGGATAATATTCACACCACCATCACCCGGAATTATGGTGAAACTGCCAAGGAAAAATCAAACGAGCTTCTCTATCACATGATGATTGCCATCGTCTCGGTAACCATCCTCATCATGTTCACCCTCGGCTACCGGGAGTCCGGCGTGGTCGCGCTGGCAATTCCCGTAACCCTGGCCCTGACCCTGTTCGTCTTCTACCTCTACGGCTATACCCTGAACCGCATCACGCTTTTTGCGCTGATCTTTTCCATCGGTATTCTCGTGGATGACGCGATCGTGGTGGTGGAAAATATCGTACGCCATTACCGGCTTCCGGAGAACCGGGCGCGCCCCCGGTTCGAGGTGGCCATCGAGGCTGTCGATGAAGTGGGGAACCCGACGATTCTTGCTACCCTTGCTGTCATCGGGGCGATACTTCCCATGGCCTTTGTGGGGGGATTAATGGGGCCCTATATGCGACCCATCCCGGTAGGGGCTTCGGCGGCCATGGTCTTTTCCCTCATCGTGGCATTTACCGTCACCCCTTGGGCGGCCGTACGGTTGATCCGCCACGATAGTGAGCCGGCTCAGGACGCTTCGCCTGAAATGGAAGACTGGAGTACGCGACTGTACCGGAAGGTGATGCATCCGCTCCTTACAGACCCCCGCCGGCGTTGGGTGTTCCTGATCGGCGTCGTGACGCTGCTTCTTATCGCGTGTGGTCTTGTAGCCGTCGGTCTGGTTCGCGTAAAGATTCTACCCTTTGACAACAAGAGCGAGTTTCAGGTGATTATTGACATGCCGGAAGATGCGACCCTGGAGACCACTGCCAATGCCGCCCTGGATATGGGAGATTATCTGAAGACCGTAAAAGAGGTGGTTGACTACGAAATATATGTGGGCACCTCCGGCCCCTTCAATTTCAACGGCCTCGTCCGCCATTACTACCTGCGTGAGGGAACGAACATAGCCGATATCCAGGTGAACCTCGTGGACAAGAAGCATCGCAAGGATCAGAGCCACGACATCGCCAAACGGGTACGCCCCGCCCTCAAGCAGATTGCCGATCGATACGGCGCCCGCCTGAAAGTGGCCGAGGTTCCCCCCGGGCCGCCGGTGCTCTCGACCCTGGTTGCCGAAATATATGGACCGGACTATGAGCGTCAGCGGGACCTTGCACGGGAAGTCCGGAAGATCTTTGAAGAAACGCCCGGTGTGGTCGACGTGGATTGGTATATGGAAGAAGACCAGACACAGTTCCAATTGGAGGTGGACAAAGAAACGGCTGCACGCCTCGGGGTGAGCACCGCCCAGATCACCAGTACCCTCGATCTTGCCCTGTCAGGAAGGACGGTGGGCCTTCTCCATAAGCCGCGGGAGAGGGAGGATGTCCCCATCATTCTCCGATCGCCCCTTGCGGACCGCACGGCGATCGATCATCTGGAAACCATCAAGATCGCCGCCCCGGATGGCCACCTCATTCCCCTTTCCACCTTCATAAGAACCCGGGCCATCGGAATCGATCGAAGCATCTATCACAAGAATCTCATGCCGGTGGTCTATGTAACGGGGGATGTAGCCGGCGTAAAGGAAAGCCCTGTCTATGCTATCCTGGAAATGTATAAGAAGATTCGGGATATCCCCCTTCCCGAGGGGTACCAGATCGCACAGAACTTCGCCCGCATTCCTCAGAGCGATCGACGATTTGCCATGAAATGGGACGGCGAATGGCAAATTACCTACGAGGTGTTTCGCGATCTGGGCATCGCTTTTGCCGTGGTGTTGGTCCTGATTTTTGTATTGATGGTCGGGTGGTTTCAATCCTTTACCACGCCGCTGGTCATTATGATGGCCATCCCTTTTTCGCTTATCGGTATTCTCCCGGCCCACTGGATGATGGGGGCGTTCTTTTCCGCGACGTCCATGATCGGCTTTATCGCCGGTGCGGGCATTGTGGTGCGAAATTCCATCATCCTCGTTGATTTCATCGAGCTGCGACTCAAGGAGGGAATGCCCCTGGCTGAAGCGGTGGTCGACGCCGGGGCGGTTCGTTTCCGCCCGATGATGCTCACCGCGGCAGCAGTGGTGGTTGGTGCGTCGGTGATTCTGTTTGACCCCATCTTTCAGGGACTGGCCATATCCCTGATGGCAGGCGAGGTCGCATCCCTTCTCTTTTCGCGAATGACGGTTCCGATCCTGTATTTTCTCGACAAACGACGGGAATCAGCCCACGGCAACGATACGCCCCAACCGTCGAAAGAGGCGACAAGAACGCTTGCCGGACAGGAGGAACCGACATGAGCCATTTCCCAGTGGAAGCGGCAAGATGCGCCGTGGCCGCAAAGGAGAAACACGGATGAGCCGTTATTTGATTATCGATATCGGTGCCGGAACAATGGATATCCTGTATTATGACGATCAATCGGATCTCCATTACAAAGCCGTGGTAAAATCTCCGGTACGTCATCTGGCAGAGGAAATTGAGGCCGTTCCGGGCAACCTGTTGGTCACCGGTTGTGAAATGGGGGGCGGGCCGGTTTCAACGGTACTGAAAGCACGAGCAGCGGATGCCGAGGTAGTCATGACATCTGCTGCTGCTGCCACGATCCATCACAATCCGGACCGGGTACAATCATCGGGGATTCGAATCGTCAGTGACACTGAGGCGGCCAGTCTGCAAGACGATCCCGAATACCATGGGATTACGACGGGCGACCTTCAGATCGAAAGGATAGAAAGGATCGTGAAAGGATTCGGCATGCCTTTTCAATTTGACGCGGTGGGAATTTGTGCCCAGGATCATGGTGTTCCTCCAGGCGGCATGTCTCATCTGGATTATCGTCATAGCCTGTTTCAACAGAAGCTTGAAAAAAACCCCTTTCCCCATGCATTGCTGTTTCGATCCGATGAGATTCCCCCGACATTAAACCGTCTGGTATCCATCGCAGAAAGTGCAAGAAGATTGCCCACAGAAGAAATATATGTGATGGACAGCGGAATGGCCGCCATTCTCGGCGCGTCGACAGACGTGCAGACAAACGGAAAACAAGAAACCCTCGTCCTGGATATCGCCACTTCCCACACGGTAGGAGCCACGCTGTCCGGTGGAGAAATCGCCGGTTTCTTTGAATACCATACCCATGACATCACCCGCCAGCACCTGGAGGATTTGACACAGGAACTGGCCGATGGTGATCTGTCCCATGAGCAGATTCTAAGAGAAGGAGGCCACGGTGCCTTTATGCGAAAATCCATCGGCTTTCAGTCTGTCGATATCATATTGGCCACCGGTCCGAAACGCAAACTCCTGGAAGGCTCACACCTACCCATTGTCTGGGGCGCCCCCCTCGGTGATAACATGATGACCGGCACCGTCGGTGTGCTGGAAGCCATTCGGAAACGAAAGGGGTTGCCATCGCTTGTTAACTCTGGATCTTAGGATCATCTCTCCGTTATAGAGATACAGTTTAACTTGACAGAACACCGGCCTCTACCCGATACTAAGGGTTCGCAGGTCAACAGAATTTTCACGCTGTAACACACAGGATAAACGCAGATGAAATGGACACCGGAAGCTGAGGTAGCCATTAGAAAAGTGCCCGGCTTTGTAAAGAAGAAGGTCCGGGCGCGTATCGAAAAAGAAGCAGCAGCGGCCGGGAAGACCGTCGTATCACCCACCGAGGTGAAGGCAACGCAGAAGCAGTTTCTGTCCGGCAAAGGACCGGAGATAAAAGGATACGAGATAGAGGTCTGTTTTGGGCCCAATGGATGCCCAAATCGGGCGAACCCGGCAGATGAATTGACAGGAAAGATCGAGGCGCTGCTGGAAAAAGAAGACCTGCTTTCCTTTCTGAAAGCCCAGGTACCGGAAGGGCTTAAATTCCATCATAATTTCAGAGTGGCAATATCAGAATGCCCCAATGCATGTTCACAACCCCAAATAAAGGACATCGGCATCCTTGGCGCCAGCATCCCCTTGCTCACCGATCAGGAATGTAGCCGTTGTGAAGCCTGCGTTGATGCCTGTAGAGACAACGCGGTGACCCTGGATGAAAACACGGACAAACCGCATTTTGATTACGATCGATGTCCATCCATCGATTACCATCGATGTCTTTCCTGTGGCAAGTGTATCCAGGCATGTCCCACAGGTACGATAGGAGAAGGTCCGCTGGGCTACCGGATACAACTCGGGGGGAAACTGGGCAGACATCCACAACTGGCAAGGGAACTGGACGGTATTTTCAGCGTGGATCAGGTTCTTGCCATCGTGAAAGACTGCATTCAATTTTACAAGGAAAACAGCCGGAACGGACAGCGTTTTGCCGAAATCTTCTCCGATGCCTACCCCGGTTCAACGTTCCGGGATTTGGCGTTTAAGGCAAAGCCAGGTGAATAGCAGATTCAGATATTGCCCGGCTTGCGGCAGTTCCCTGGACACAAAATGGCATGATGGGAATCATCGGGTGTATTGTGAGGGTTGCCGGAAAGTACATTACCGGAACCCCACGGTTGGTGTGGCGATAATTCTGATCCGGGATAACAAATTGCTCATGGTAAAGCGGGCCGGTTCCTACAAGGACATGTGGTGTATCCCCTGCGGTCATGTAGAGTGGGATGAAGATATCCGGGAAGCGGGGATACGTGAGTTCAAAGAAGAAACCGGTTTAGACATTGCCATCGGACCTGTCTTTACCGCCCATTCCAATTTTCATGATATGGATCGCCAAACCGTGGGGGTGTGGTTCTGGGGAAAAGACAGTGGTGGGAAACTGCAACCGGGTTCCGACGCATCTGAAGCAGCATTCTTCCCGCTGGATGCCCTGCCGGAATCCATGGCCTTCCCTACGGATCGCCTGGTCTGTGAACAGCTCAAAGAACAGCTTGGATAGGCGTTCAGGATTCAGCCCAGCCGCTGGCTTGAAAAGCAACCCGTCCGATCGAGAAAGAAACTGATAGACGACCAAGAAGCTTGTTCTCGTGCACCAGTCTTCGCACAAGGCTACGCCCGGCAAGAAGACGCAAAGAAAAGACTCCAAATATTAGTGGCAAAGAGTGATGATTTGCACCTGAGTCGCATAGGTGCAATCCATCAAGAGTTACCTCTGTGAGAGATAGAAATGTAGTTCCATATGAGCGCCGCCTCTGGCCAGGAAAAGGCCAGTCTGATCGGAGAAGAAGCGACACAGTACTTTGGTGTCAGGTGTCGGGTGTCAGGTTTCAGCAAGGGCCTCTAAAGAGCTGTCCTGGCACCTGAACACTGACACCTGACACCTATTTCTTAGAGGTAGTTCCATATGAGGCTAAAAGAGGCGTCTACATCAGGCCTCAATCTTTCAACACATCAGACAGACACCAGTAATTGAAAAGGGAGATGACCATGAGTACTACCGAACAGAATTTAGCAGATGCATTTGCCGGTGAATCCCAGGCAAACAGAAAATACCTCGCCTTTGCCGAGAAAGCAGATAAAGAGGGTCACCCCCAGGCGGCAAAGCTCTTCCGCGCCGCGGCAGCAGCCGAAACCGTTCATGCCCATGCCCACCTGAGAGCCCTTGGCGGGATCAAGAGTACCGCCGAAAACCTGGCGGAAGCCGTTGCCGGTGAAACTCATGAATTCAAATCCATGTATCCACCGATGATCGAAACGGCCAAAGCAGAGAATCATAAGTCAGCGGAACGCAGTTTTGACAATGCCAATGCCGTAGAGAAAATCCATGCGGAACTCTATCAAAACGTTCTGGACACGATCGACAGCCCTGCAGCTACCGATTACGTGGTGTGCAGTGTTTGTGGCAACACCGTCGAGGGTGAGGCGCCGGAAACCTGTCCGGTCTGTGGCGCTAAAGCCACGGCATTTTTCTCGGCGGAGTACACATCTTGATACGGAGTGACCGCTCTGAAGTGGAGTACCCGGGAAATGGATGCGTCACCTTTCGTTAGAGTCGCTTTTCTGGAAAACATCATCGAAGCCCAGATCATGGCATCTATTCTGGAGGAACAAGAGATCCCCCACCGGATCCGGTCCTTCCACGATACCGCCTATGATGGGTTGTTCCAGCTCCAGAAGGGATGGGGTGAGATACACGCGCCACAGGATTCTCACGATGATATCAAGAAGATCCTGGATGACGTTCGCAAGGGAAGCCCTATCGAATAGGCCATCCGGTAATCCCACTGTTCTTTCGTGTCCTTTTGCCTTGGTGACATTTTTTGTGATAATCGGTTATCCGGATGAGCAACACCTCTGGCTAGACCACAGTCAGTCTGATCGTGTGGAGATACCCGGATCTTGGTGTCGGGTGTCAGGTGTCAGTAAGGGCCCTTAGAGAGCTGCCCTGAAACCTGAACACTGACACCTGACACCTATTTCTTAGACGTAGTTTCATACGAGGAGGTAGCATTATGGCTGGGAAAATAGCCGGTGATTCGGCAGGTTTTGACAAGGCACTTTCCATTGGAAGACCCCCCACGATCAAAGCGCTCTTCCCCAACTCAAGAGCGCTGATTGTCAGTGGGAAATTCATCGACAGGGCCATGCTGAAGAAGGGAAAGGCCATATCCATGGCCGCCAATGGCAGAAACAGTTTTGTCATCAGGGGTGCCCTTCTTGCTGCCCAACGGGCCAATGCGGCGATAATCATTGAAATCGCAAAGTCGGAAGGGGGTGCCAACGCTTACTGTCCGGTGAATTACTGGAATATCGCACGGCAGATCGATGCAGCGTGCAATGAACTGGGGATCACCGTTCCCGTTGCCGTCCATGCGGACCACTATGGGCTGAAATCGGAAAAAGACATTGAAGCGGCCAAAACAGAAATCCCCACCATGTTTGAGGCGGGCATCACCTCTCTTGCCATTGATGCATCCCATATGCCCGATGACAAGAATCTACTGGCCAATCTGGAACTGAATCCGCTTATTCCGGCATGGGCAGGCCTGGAAACCGAGATAGGAGAAATCAAGGGAAACCAAGGACTCTCTTCGGTAGAAGAAGCCCGGTTTCTCATACAGGGGCTGAACGCGCACCAGATCTTTCCCGATTGGATCGCCCTAAACAACGGCACCAGCCATGGCATCGAGGCCAGCGACCAGGGGATACAGGTCGATCTTACGAAAACCGTCCACGACGCCCTGACCCCCTATGCTGTATCCGGTGCCCAGCATGGCACCTCCGGAAACAGCTCAGACAGGCTCAGAGCCATCGCTGACAGTACCCGAACCACCAAAGCCAATGTGGCCACGGCCCTCCAGATGATTTCCTGGGGGCTCGAGGTCAACGACTACGGAAATGCCATTTTGGATGGAAACGGCGACTTTATCAAGGTACGCAATGAAGGGGCAACCGAGCCAATGTGGCAGGAGATGGTCGCCTATGCCGAATCCAACGGCCTGAAAGGCGGCGACTACAAGAAACTCAATATCGTATTCGAAAATAAACTGTTGGGGCAACCTCGGAACATAAGAGACCGGATGGTCAAACGGGTGGAAGATTTCATCTATACGATGTTGACCGATGTCCTTAATACCTCGAACACCGCACCTCTTGCCATAGAAGCCATTCTCGATGCCGACTCCTGTGATCCCGGCCCCAAAGCCGATCGGATCGAAGATCCGGAGGACTGGACAAACGAAAAGATCGTTGAAAAGGCGGCAGCCATCGATACGGACAAGGGACCGGGAGGAGATTTTGACGACTAGATGATCCCGGGGAAAAAACACTGCCTCTATTGCGGAACGCGATTTACACAAAAGAAGATGGAAGGTCGTATCCGCCTTTACTGTGGCCGCTGCAACGAGCCGCACTATGAAAATCCCGTACCGGCCTCCTGCACGGTGGTCATCGATGACGACGGAAAGATGCTGCTCGTCAAGCGCAGTGTTCCCCCCCAGATGGGGTGGTGGTGTCTTCCCGGTGGATTCATCGAACTCGACGAAGGACCGGAAAGTGCCGCCTTAAGAGAGCTCAAGGAAGAAACGGGGATTGTCGGACAGATCGACAGGCTCCTGGGTGTGCGGTCCAGCGCCAATCCGCAGTACTACTCCGTGCTCTTGATCGGATACCTCGTAACCTCTTTTTCAGGCACAATGCACGCCGGCGATGATGCATCGGATGTAGCCTTTTTCCACCCAGACAAACTGCCGGCAATTGCCTTTGACAGCCATATCCAGTTTATCAGAGCGTATTACGACCTTGTGTGAGAAGAAGGTTTGCGCCTATTCGGCTTGAAAAGAAGCAGTGTTCAGGTGTCAGGTGTCAGGCCAGCCTTCGGCTGGGCTACACCCTTTAGAGCCCTATCCTGACACCTGACACCTGAACACTCCTTCCCAATTCCTCCAGGGATCATACGGTCCGCTCTTCCAGCCATGGTCGCGCTGAATTCGTACCTACTACCACTTCCCCCGAACCTTTACTCCACCGGCATCCAGGTAGGACTTGATCTCGGCTATGG
>JAZFSW010000015.1:0-3916 GCA_036446375.1 Desulfobacterales bacterium
CTGTTCTGGGCAGATACTTTTCCAGTATCTGATCGATGGGTTTCTCGTTGAGAATATTATTGAGATTCTGTTCATGGATATTGTTGAAATGATCATTTATGATGTTCTTTACCGACCGGGAAAACCCCTTATAGATGTCTATATACTGGGTAAAGGTAAAGCCCCTCACTTCAAGAGAGTTGGCGAGGAAATCCATCTGATTGTCCAGCTCTGCCGATGATATGCCGTCCAATTTCAGCGCCTTGCTGAACAGCAGAAGACGCTCGTGGATCTGGAAAAACGTGGCCTTGGTGATGAGGCCAAGATCCATGCTTTCCACAATCTCTTCAAAAAGCACATTCACCAGCGACTCTATCCGATAGGACAGCCCGAGGGCATCAAACTTCAATTCGTAATAACTGCCATACATGGACGGTATGTCCACGGTAAAATGCCGTTTTTTATAGATATCCTCCCGGATCTCATACTGCTTCGAAGACAGGATCAACTGTTTGAGCAATCCGAGGTAATCGAGGAGTTTGGACAGCTTGTCGTGTGAATTCGTCTCGGTCAGGTCATCTTTGAGTTTGTCTAAATCCGGGAAGGCATCGGCGCGGAGCTGAGCCAGATAGTGATCCATTTCGAAAAAATCGAGATGATACTTCTGATAGAGCAGTTTGTACAATGCTACGGCCAACTGGACCCGCTGTATATCCGTACCCTCCCCATCCGGCATATCGGCCAGCACCCCTTTCAACTCATCTTCCGACATGGAGATGAAATCATCGGGCAGCACCAACCCCTTTTCCTTCAGGTGAGTAACAACCCGGTGGACCCCATCGACAAAGATCCCTCTGGTATCGATCTGATTGAAAATGTTAGGGGGAACAAACGGCTCGAGACGATCCTTTTCCCGGGTTTCCCAGAAGTAAAGGGTGGCTTCCATAAACCCGATGATCAGGTTGCTGCTTTCAACATGGCTCTGCTTTCTTAGGAAATGAATAAGAATATCCCTGCGATGGGTAATCTCATCTATTCTTGTTGAGATGTCTCGCAACTGCCCCTCAGCACCGATGTCATTGAAGAAAGTCGGAAACAGACGCGTGAGCTGCTTGGCAAGGTTATGCACCGGTTCAAGGTCACTGTTGAGAAACCGTGTAATGTCCCGGGGAAACAGGTCCGTGTCTTTGAGAAAGACCCCGCTGAGGGATAGATGGATAATCAGGGCAGACAGAAGGCGGATAGACCTCCTGGGGTTAAGCTCGATCACCTCAAGCCAGGTTCGTATGTTCTGGATATGCACGGTATTGACCTTGATCTGCCAGTCATTCCCCACCCCGCTGATCATCGGCGTCTGAAAACCCAGGTCGATCACCGCATCGATGAAATAGTTTATCAGGTCAATATCATCGGTTCCATAAACACCCTTCCCCATATTCAGAACACAGTTTAGAGCGGTTGCGGGAAACTTGCCGGCCAGAGATTTGATAATGAAAAAGGTTCGCTCAATCAGGTCTTCAACATTGGCATGATCCCCATGACGAATGAGCCAGCTCAGGGTCCGGTTGATATCCCTCAGCGCTTCCTCATGGATCATGGAAAGACCGGAACTATTCATCATGTGAAACAGGAAGATAATCTTCCACCGATTACCCTGATCCTCATCGGCGCCGGTATGAAGAAGCGCCCGGGGAAACTGTCGATAGGCTTCAACAATCTGGTTATATCCCGGAAGCGCCAGTAGCATCTCAAGGGTCTCCCGTGCATCAAGATCAGCCCCGGAGATCTCCTCTGCCCTGGAGGTGTGCTGTTGGATCGTTACGAGGGATATCTCTCCGAATAGCGCGTCCAATTCTTCGCGGTGGCCAGATTCACGGGCTTCCTGCTCAAACCAGGTAAGCGGATCTCCCTCACCGATCCAGTAGGCATATGTCTGCTGAAAATACTTCAATAGAAGAAGGTTCAGCTCATTGAAGCCGAGGGACCGGTCGGGTTTAGCGCTGTAAATCGCTTCGGCCAGCCGATTCAACTGGTAGTAGCTCTTGATAAACAGCGGGAACGTTTCGTCATCGTAGTTCCGGATATGCTGAAAGATGTCGTTGAGTACCGGCATGAAAGCATCAAGGGCCTGATCGGCGTCCATAATGATCTTTTGCAGGTAGAGCAGGAGATTGTCTACGGCATCGGCTCTGACCGCCGGATCGGAATTAGCTTCAATGGCATCGGTGAAGATTTCCACAAACAGACCCGCGACTTCAGGTCCCCGGGTTTGGGTCTTGAGAAGGTGAAAATAGTCAAGGGAGTATCCTCTGGCTTCCTGTATGATGAAATCCCAGTTCTTGTAAGGATGAGACAGTTCCTTGAGAAAGGTGTTCAATCCGTCTGTGAGGCCATAATACTTCGACATCACTTCCTGGAAGGCGACATACTTGACGTCGACCTCAACATCCACGTGATAATCGGCAATATTAACCTCGAGGGCCTTTGACTTGATCTCCACCAGCGCGCTCCTATTACAAGTCCCGAGAAACACAATACTTCTTTTCACCTACTCGCCCCCATGGATATCAAACGACGCGCCTATTTTCAACGAAATTATGCTTCCACGGAAGGGATGGGAAAGGTTGGGAGGGATTATCGGGAAAGGGCCATGAGCCGGTAAACGAGCATTCCGGAAAGCCAGGCAACATCTTCCGGGGACAGCATGTCCCCGATGGTATCTTGAAAGACGATCGTGGCTTCGGGAGTAAACTCATCGTCTCCCTCCCAGAGGATCAGCCGGAGGGAGATCCTGGGAAAAAGATCAAAGGCAAACCCCACGTCACCTTCATCGATCGCCTTGCCATTGATAAGACCTGCTGCAGTTTCAAGAGCAGCGGGGTTCTGGCCAAAGGTCTTTTTCAAGGGGTCGATGGCGCGTTTCACAAAGGAGGCAAAATAGAAAGCGGCACCGGGTATTTCCCGGTAGGAGATCCACTTGCCGGATGCCCTGTGGTCGCCATCTGCTATCATATAGTGCAGAATAAGCACCTGTTCCTGAATCGGCACAGCCTGATCTTCAGCCGCTGGATTCGTAAAACCAAATGCCGGGTAGTCGACACGATACTGCTTGTCGAGAAAGGGAACCCAGAACCGGTCCTCCTCCGCAGCCTCGAAGCCGGATGTGCGACAGAGCCCATCGAAAGTTCGGGTGGAAAGTGTATCTATCGCGATCTTTCGTGCGGCGTTATAGTCATCGATCCGGGCCACTGCTGAAACCTCGTCTGACTAAGTGCTTCACGGGAAGCATTGGTTTTCGGTCCGAAACCCAAATACCCCGCCAGAGCGGGGTACTTGGGTTCTGCATTAACATGGGTTGCTGCCGGGACGCTATATATCCAGCCATGAATCGGAATAAAGGGTCTTTCCCAGGATGACGTTAACGGTCTTCACATAATCCTGATGCTCCTTCGACAGACTGCCCATATCCACTTCATTGCCGTCCATCACGCCATAAATCAGATCCACAACGTCCTGCCGATTGCCTTTGGCGAGCTCGGTCAAGGGGTCATCCAGAGGATCGGAAATCACACATTCCATGCCCTGTTTCTGAAGCATAACCATAAAGGTCTGATTCAATATAGGACGCAAATGGTCCGGTGGGCCATTGGATATATTGGACAATCCGCAGGTGCTCCTGGCTCCCGGGGCGATATCCTGGATCATAGCCTGAAACTCCATCAGGCTTACCGCTTGGGGCTGCTGGATATTCACCGGTGTCACGATGCCGTCCACCCAGATCTTCTCATTGGGAATCCCCGCTTCATTAGCCGTATAGAGCAACTCTACACACAGCGCAGCCCTTTCATTTTCGTCCCGGGGCAAACCGTCAGGGCCCCACATCAGTGCAACGAAATCGGCTTCATATTCAGCAGCCAGAGGGATCATCCGCTCATAG
>JAZFSW010000016.1:0-8061 GCA_036446375.1 Desulfobacterales bacterium
ACCGGGCAAAGATGGCCTGAAGTTGTGATTCCAAAATGCGAAATTGAAGATACCTGAAATGGACATTTCAAGCCAAACAGAAGCGAGGTCTCTGGAGTGCCGGCTCACATCAGAATTGATGACTCAAGCGGCTGATTTCGTGCATTTTGTAGATATCTCAACGTTGCCAAAGAAACAAACCAGGCATTGTCCAGGCGCGATTCTAATCGGAATTGCTCTATCAAAAGATTTTCTCAAGAAAATAACCCACACACCGGACTACGTCAAGAACATGATTCGCGATCATGATTTTGATGGTGATGAGGTCCTTCAAGAAGAGACCCAAGCAGACCGGTTGGCAGACCATATTGCGGGCCATCTCACATCAAAGGGATATGCCGCATATTCTCAATCGGAAGAAAGTAATGAGGCAGCTGGCTTATTCGATGAAACAACGAAAACATCACTACTACCCCATAAAACGATCGCAAGATTAGCCGGTCTGGGATGGATTGGTAAACACAATCTATTGGTAACTCAAGAATTTGGAAGTGCCATTTGTATGTGCACGGTTCTAACTGACGCGCCATTGAAGTCAGTTTCATCTACTCCTGAGTCCCCCCATTGCGGAGATTGTCATGTTTGCCAGGATATCTGCTCCGTCAAGGCGATTCTGGGGAATACGTGGCGTATCAATACAACAAGAGATGCATTGGTTGACGTGCATAAATGTGTTACTTGTCTGGAGTGTTTGGTATTATGTCCGTGGACCCAGAGATATATGAATAGAAATACCAGAAAGTGAATCATGATAAGGAGGGAAGATGGGCGGCAACAGGAAGAAGAAACTGACGATTGAAGGCACTGTAGCTCCCGGATTTGAGTCTGTAAAGAAATTGTATGAACACAACATGAGGACATTGGAAGAAGAAAACACCCAGCTCTGTGTCTATGTTGGTGAGGACAAAGTTGTGGATCTTTGGGCTTCTGCAACTGAGGATCCCAACTTTTCGCCTGATTCTCTTGTCAACGTCTTCAGTAGTTCAAAGAATTTTGAAGCCATCGCAATGGCAGCACTTGCCGGAAAGGGGCTTCTCAACTACAACGCAAGAATATCAGAGTACTGGCCTGAGTTTGCAGCCAATGGCAAGGAGGACGTCACTGTTGCCGACCTGATGAGACATGAGGCCGGACTGGCAGTGTTTGACACGACGCTGGAGAAGGAAGATATTCTAGCGGAAAACATCAAGTTGAACAACGTCGGTGTCGTCATTGAGAACCACGCACAGAAATTCAGAAGAGGGGCAGGAAACAAGAGAGAATATCATGCCATAACCAGAGGCTGGATTGTGAACGAAGTTTTCCGAAGGATAGATCCGGAAGGCCGCACCATCGGTCAGTTTCTACGGGAAGAAATCAGTGGCCCTCTTGAAGCGGATGTCTTTATGGGCGTCAAAGACGAACAATTGAATCGGATTTCAAAGCTATCCATGCTTGGGATTGGCTTCCAGATTGTGGAGAGTTTGAAGCCTGCGTTCCTGGGAAGGAGGATCGAATTCAATTGCTTTCAGGGCATAGGAAAGCTTCTTGGCGTGATACCACTCTTACTGAACAATACCATGACCGGAGCACCAGAACCCGTCCGCGGAATGAAAGGAATGGGGCAAATTGAATTTTGGAATGATCCCGCGATTTCCAGGGCGGAGATTCCCTCTGCAAATGCCAAATGCTCTGCAAGAGGCTTGGCTACAGTTGCCGCCATGATGGCAAATGGTGGGAAATGGGCAGGACAGGAATTCTTGAATGAGGCTGCCTGGGCAGCATTGCATGAAGCACCCATAAAAGGGGACATGGGATTTACCGCTACGACCTTCACTCAGGGTGGTGTAGCACTCTTTCCGCCAACAACCCCGGAATGCACAAAAATGGATAGAGCAATGAACCAGGGCAGAGAAGGGTTCTATGGATGGATGGGGTTGGGCGGGTCTTTGTTTCAATGGCACCCGCAATACAAGATTGGATTTGGATATGTACCGACTTCACTGTATGTTTTTGATTTCGTAAATGAGAGAGGGAAGGCCTATCAAGCTGAAGTTCTCAGTTGCGTCGAGAAAATGAGTCCGGATGTGGTGTAGGTTTGGGTGAGTAGCTGCTCAGTCAATCAGGCTGTAGACATCTAGGCTGTAGGTGGAGCCATGTGTTATCCTGTAGCCGCGACTGGCCTCTATTAGAAAAGGTGTGACAACGATGGCAGCAACCGCATGCATAATTTTGGTCTGTATCCTGGCCGTCTGCATTCCTCTGCTCCCGAGACTCATTCGACTCCGGGTGTGGATACTGCGTAAGGTGCATCTTTTCAAATTAGCCGACTGGCACGAGCGAAACATGGCGACCCTTGTGACAGTATTTCGGGGGATACTTGCAGTAGCCATCTTCGGTCTGTTGCTCGTGTTGGTGCGCATTATTCAGTAGAACCTTTAAAGGGGCCCCTCTTAGCATCCCACTATTTAGTGAGACCCTAAATGAGCGGAAACGAAATGAAGAATCCAATATAAATCAAGCAATATCGAGGCATTAGTGCCATTCAATTGTGAATGCGAAGTATTTCACACAATTCCTAGGTGGTTTTGTGAAATGTTGAGGATACCATTGACTGCGCAAGTTAGGTAGTCGCTAATCCTCACTTTGAACCGGTCACAAGATGCAATGGCTTATAATTTTTGAACAAGGAGGAGAAAAATGAAGCACTTGAGCTATGTCAACATCACGCGTGCTACATTCCCCGATCAACCGCCTTACCGATGGACGGAAAACACCTCGTCACCGTGGACGCCCATCGTCAAGCCAATTGAAGAAAGCAAGGTGGTTCTAATCAGTTCCGGCGGCGTATACCAAAAGGACCAAACCCCCTTTAATCCTGACAAGAACGATCTCACATTTCGCGAAATTCCCATGGACGCCAAGGGGAGTGATCTCAGGATCAGCCACAACAACTATGATCATCGGGACGCCGACGAAGACATCAACTGCGTCTTCCCCCTGGAACGTTTGCGGGAGCTGGCAGCGGAAGGTTCTATCGGAGAACTTGCGGAATTCCATTTAACCTTTATGGGCCGTATCTTCCGTAAGACCGCACTGTTAGGTGAAATGATACCTGCCATTATCGCACGACTGAAAGAGATGCAGATCGATCTGGCCTTTCTGGTGCCGGCCTGACCTCTTTGCCATCAATCCGTGGGATTGATTGCCAGAGCTATTGAAGAGGAAGGAATTCCGACCGTTTCCATGTCTTCAGCCTACGATCTTACTGCCCTCGTAAAGCCACCTCGGACCTATTTCACAAACTATCCATTAGGGCACACCACCGGCAAACCCCATGATCGTGAAAATCAGATGGCGATAGTTAGAAGTGCCTTGAGCAATGCCAGGAAGATCACCGAGCCGGGCACTATCGTGGAACTTCCATTTGTCTGGGACGATCCTTTCTGGCTAGCAGAGGCCTGATGACTCCCGTGTAGAGATAGCGTAGGTACCATCAAAATCGACACAACACGACCGCTCATGGGGAAGGTCGTTGAGCGTATGCTGAATGACCTCATCGGGTCGTGCCTATGGACCGAACCATGGGACCATGTGCTGATTCTAACCTTGACATACCGTACGCCTTCTGCCACATTCCGATCTGCAAAAAGTAATTTCTTATCCCTGCGACGATACCGTATGTTTGGGAAATCCCCACACCTTTTGGGGCTCTTTCGTTTGCATTTCCATCACCCAAGCCCCGGGGGCCCCAACCATGGTCAAACATTTGCTGATCCTCGTTCTTGCACTTCTGTTCTGCCCTACCGCATCGTTGGCCGATGATGCCACTATTGACGTCTTCTATGCCGGTCCCAACGGCGCCGTTTCCGCTGCCCTGGATCTGCCGACGAATTTCAGGATCGTTTCAGATCCTGACAAAGCCGCTGTCCTGGTCCTCAACGGTGTTATTCCGGATCCCGCGGGGATGGCGGCAAGGATTCAATCCGGTGCCGGTCTCGTGCTGATTGCCGGTCCGGATCTCTCCTCCCGGGATGTGGGAATCCTCCTCAGTGCACCCGTGACCCTGGAAAACAAGACCGACCCGCTGAGTCTGACCGATGGGGAAGATGTCATCGATCCGGCCATCGACTATATCGTGTGGAATAGCGCGCCCCAGATTCGCAATCGAACGGAGCTCCACGGCGCCGGTATCCGTCCGATTGTCGAGGGATTCCCGGACCGATCGATCATTCTCGGCACGGGAGCGGCCGACAGTGGCCGTATGTTTTATTTCTCGGGGCATCTGGACGGAACCAATCCGCAGATTCAGGATTGGCCATATTTCAACTACCTCTTTTATCACATTGCATCCCGGGCAGCAGGCCATACGTCCCTTTCATTTGGCGACTACCCCGGTTCTCCAGTTCCCCATCCCCGGGAACGCAATATCCTCTTCGCTTTTTTGGCATTCATCTTCGCTTCGGCCTGGACCGTTTTCTACTTTGTCCGCCGGTACAGCATGGCCCATCCCGAGGCCCTGGATGTCCTGGTTTCCCAGAAGGATGATTTCAATGCCCGCCAAGCCAGAACCGACTGGGAAGATATCGGTTTTCATCGACCCCTCGGGGGATTTCTCGTGGCCTTTGTCATTGCGTTGGTAATGATGGTTCCCATGATGGTATACGGCACGATGATTCTCCGGGTTTACATCCTGCCCTCGGCCCAGGTGTTGGGCATATATGACCGGGTCACGCAGTTCTTTTCCTTGATCTGGGTCGTATTCGACGTGGGCACGGCGACAGTTTTTGTGAAGTTTTTTTCCCAGTACCGGGTACATGATCCTGCCAGGGCAATCAAATACGGCCAGTTCTTTGTCTGGTGGCAGGCGTTGACCGGTACGATCCAGATCGCGCTGGTAACGGTTGTTGCCGGTATCTGGATGCCGCAAACGGCTTATGCCCTCTATGCGTGGATCACGATCGCCCACTGTATGATACAGATCCCGGGCTTTTACGCTGTATTTCGTCATGGACTGGCCGCCTGGCAACGGTTCGATTACGTCCAGATCATGGAACTGGCCGGTGTCGTAATCATCCCCCTGCTAACCCAACCGATCATCGTACTTGCCATGGTGTCCTGGGGAAGATCCCATCCGGCAATCGGTGCATCGATGGGTGGCCTATACGGTATGGCGGTAACGGCCTATGTGAGCCAGGTCCTCTTTTTTCTCCTGGGGTACTTTCTCTATCGCCGGCTGGGGTACGATCTGAAACTACTGTTTATGGCCCACTTTGACCTGAAGACTATTAAAGAGACCTTTCGTTTCGGCGTGTTTGAAATGCTCGGATCTGCCTCTTTCACCGCAGGACAGGCCGCCGAAATCATGATTACAACGGCTTTCCTCGTCAACTATAACGAGATTTGGGGCAATTGGGGGCTGGCACAGCAACTGGCCGGCGGATCCATTGTCGCATTTACGCTGTTCTTCAACCTCATACCCGCCATTTCAGAGTCGTTCTCAAGTGCCCGGATCAAGCTCAGCCAATACTATGCGGTCATGGCGATGAAATGGGGTGGACTGATCAGCGGATTTTACACGGCGGTGTTGTTGGCCGTGGTGGACAGATTTATCCTCGGCACAACGGGACCGGAATTCCAGCGTGCCGCGGCCCTCTCTTTCCCTTTGATCATCTATGCAGCGATGCCGTTTCCCACCATAGTGAACGATACCATCACCCTGGCATGCAACCGTCCGTATCTGAAGACCATCCTTACCGCCGGCGAACAGATTATCCGGATTGTCCTGGTGTTGCTCTTGATTCGACATTTTCAGATATACGCCCTGGTGTACGCCTATATGGTCGCCATCATGTCGAAAAATATCGCATCCTACTGGGTCGCAAACCGTTACTGCTTCCGTCAACGATTCTATTTCTGGCAGACATTAGGGGCACCCCTCACAGCAGGGGTCGTCCACTACGCCCTTCTGCGATGGGTTACCGGGCTGATTTGGCAGGGGGATGCGATCACCAGCCTGCTGGTATACATCATCGGTATTATCCCGTCTTTTCCCGTCTATGCTTTCTTCTACGGACTTTTCGGTGGATGGGACGATGAGGGATTGGAGGAATTTAAACGTGCCGTTGATATCAGCAACTTTGTCCGTCCTATCGCGTGGGTTTTCTGGAAGGCATCGACGATCGGGGCAGGAATGAGCCCCTGGCACGGACGATTTCCGATTACCATCCGGGAAGGAGCTATGGAAGAAGCGCAATCACTGACCCGGGAGCGTGTAGCCCTGTTTGAAAACAACAACGCTTCCTGAGTCTTCAGACTTCAGCCCAGAAACATGTCCCTTCTCAATCCAAAGATCGTCCAGGATAGGGTGGCGGCACTCGGTACCCGATAGGCCAGGATCTTGCCGCCTTGGATCCGAGTCCCAATCGAGTACTGGGATGGCTTTACGTCAGCGGTTATGGAGATCGATGATAGAGGTGCACGTCGGC
Organism: Desulfobacterales bacterium; assembly: GCA_036446375.1. Lineage (GTDB taxonomy): Bacteria > Desulfobacterota > Desulfobacteria > Desulfobacterales > JAZFSW01 > JAZFSW01. The sequence continues at coordinate 6,507 of JAZFSW010000016.1, forward strand.
TGTCGGCGGCCGAGAACATTCAACGGGAAGACCTCTCGGTTTTCGAAACCATCGAAGCCATCGTGGAGCTTGTCGATTCGGAGCTTGCGGCAGACGCTCAGTATGCGGCGATGGGTCCGAAATCGGTGGATCGGGTAAAGATATTACTGAGCAAATTGGATGCAGTAAGACGAAGTGAGCAAGGCGGATACCGGGTCGCTAAGACCGCAAAGATGACTTCCGGCAAATTTGCCGGAAGTGTCGAGAAAATATTCAAAATCATGCCCAAGCCATTGAAATGGCAATCTTTTTACCGCCACGACCTGGATTTGCCAGTGGCGACACCTCAGGACATTCGAGACATGGCCACTCGCCAAAAACTGAGCAAATCCCAGATCCGTGCGCTGGGGAAACTCAGTGCCGTTTCGGAAAGCCGATTGGAATCGTTTGTTGAGGAGACATCGCCGGCCCTTCAATACACCAAGCCCACATGTCGAATCGCGTTAATCAATGCGGACTGGCGGGATTTTCAAGTAGGGCGATCTGTTCAGATTGCAGCCGATAGTTCTCCCAGCGAAGGAACCGCAGATACCTCGTATCCCGGTGCACCATTTTCAGCCTGAGTTTTGCCGACCGACGACTTTCTTGCCCGTATCACGAAACGATTTCAAATCCAAAATCTTAGGATTATGCAAGAAAGACCCTCCATCAAGCGGGATGGTGTCACCCGATCCCTGTCCCGCAAATTTGCGGGACAGGTGGGGAAACGCTTCGATAATCTCCCTAAGTCATTGAAATGGCGATCATTTTACCGCCACGACCTGCCATTGCTGCGATCCACCTGCAAAGAGGTCCAAAATGCCTCAATGCAGCATGATCTGAAATTGAAGCCTACCTATTGACATATCGGTGCTTTCTGTTGCTCACATAATGTTTTGAACTTAGAGGCGCTCTGTGTTTCCCCACTGGAGATGGCCTTCCAACGTGCCTGTCGGCCAAGTACTGATATTCTCAATATATCTGCAATCTGGGGGGTTTTATGATATTAGTGGGATATCATGGGTGAAAGGGCGTTCCGGTCAAGATTCCAGAGGTATCCTATGGGATCATCGCAATGGGAGGCTAACGAGAAGGAAGATCGGTGGTATAAACTGAGGAAGGTCGTCGCGGGAAGCTGCCGCGAAGCGGCTTAGTCCTTCACAGGACGAAAATGCACTGTCTGGAATGCCCCAATAGCCTGATTTCCCAATGCAATCATAACCAAGGGATATCATTTCTAAAGTGTCGATCCAGATCAAAGAGAAACCAGACCGCATATCCGTTCCACCACAAGATCTTGTGGTATCTGTGGAAAAGAGATTGAGGATGATATACTGCTCCCAATGGTGGGGCAGCTACAACGTGAGCTTGAGAGAGCATTCGGGCTTTGGTAAGGACACCGTATTATGTCGCTGCTAAGCATGGCTGCCATTGCTGTTGCGCTGGCCATGGATGCTTTTGCTGTCTCGATTGCTGCCGGCATCATCCTGAAACACATCGATTTTCGACACTATTTTCGATTGGCATGGCACTTCTG
>JAZFSW010000017.1:0-7740 GCA_036446375.1 Desulfobacterales bacterium
TATTCTGCCAAAAAGTTCTTTCAGGGATGAAAACGCTTTGTCTGAAGAAATCGATGCGGCTTCGTTCTTGGCAATCAAGCTGATATCCCAATGTCCTTTGAATCTGTGTCTGTTAAGCCGAAAATACTCCCTGGAAATCCGTTTAATCTTATTGCGTGTTACTGCGGGCCCAACTTTCCTAGTGACGGTAATACCAAGACGAGATCTTTCTTGCTGACCTGGACAATAGATCGCTATAAAATGATTGTTCTGTATTTTTCTTCCTGTCCTGGCCACTCGAAGAAAGGATGCTCGATTCAAGAGCCTATCGATCTTGGTAAACGAAAATCTGCGCAAAAGCCGCTATCCCTCTGCAACATGTTGTCTCTATATCTGTCAAACGACAGGGTCTGTCGATCATGCCGTTAATCTTTTTCTGCCCTTGGCCCGACGCCTGTTGACGATACGTTGCCCCTGCTTTGTTGACATCCGTCTTAGAAAGCCATGTGTTCTGGCTCGTTTAATACGGCTCGGCTGAAATGTCCTCTTCATAATGTAAACCCTTCTTTATATCTTGAAGCTCCCTGCGACAAGCAACAGGGAATCTCCGGCTGTGGAGTGACGCTTTCTTATGCTCGCTCTCACCCTCAATCACATATCAAGTATTTTAATCAGGCAGATTAACCATATTTCGTGGACCTTGTCAAGATCCAAATGCACCGCCCTTGTGCTGCCGGTGTCGGCGAGATGCGCCAGTTCCCGAACCCTTCGATGTCCGGCCATGTGGCTCGGCAAACATCGTATCTTTCTGTTTTTCAAGGAAATTTCGTCGCTAGCCCTTCCGCTTGACGTCTGTCCACCCCTGGCGCAAGGGCCGTCGGTGGTCAATCCCTCAGGGCGCTTCGGAGAGAGCGGTTATCCCGGTTTTGACCACTTTCGCCAGTTTCAGACACTCCTCGTCAAGATCAAACACCGGACCGATCACAGCCAACGGCCGCAGATTCTTTCCGGGAACGCTCTTTAGCGATAGGTGAAGCTGGTCTGCGGAAACCACCGTCATTTCCAATACGATATCTTTCAGGTCCAGCGATATTTCTTTTCCCTTCCGGTTTCTTCGTGTAACAGGAACAGACCGGCTTTCGGCAAAAGCCTTGTACTTAGACGCTTCAAACGCCCCTTCCCTAAGAGAGATAAGATACTCTGCCGCCAATGGCCCCGTGGGTTTCTGTCCCTTCCCGGCAGAATAAAGCTGGCAATCATGCACGACAAGACCTTCCGGCAACTGAGCATTGAGTCGGTTGGCGATATCCTGTGGCTCTATCTCGTCAGAAACCTGGATATAGAACGCCTCTTTCAGGCTCTCCATCCCAAGGGGCAGAGGGTCGTCAAAGCTAATCTTTGGTTTGGGATGGAACCCCTCAGAAAATCTTACCGGAATACCGGCACGGCGGATCGCCCGGATGAAGATATTCACCATCTCCAGGTGCCCGAAATATCTTGCCTGATCCCTTTTCGAATAAAGGGCTCTTACTTTACGGTAGCCGGGCAGTGCGACGGAAACGGTCTCCTGCGTGGTCGCAACATCGCCTTGAAAGGAAGGATATACCTTTGGCTCGATGTCTTGAAAGTCACAGACGCCACAATCCTGGCAATGCCCATCCCGGCAATCCGGTGTCCGTTCTCCGGAAAGGGCTTTCTCCCATTCCTTTTCTAAGAAGTCCTTTGAAACGCCCAGGTCAATATGGTCCCACGGCAGCGGCTCGGCCGTTTTTCGTTCCCTGCAGGTATAGTCGTCCGCGTCCACACCGGATTCGGAAAGTGCCGCTTCCCATGTGCCGATGTCAAAGGTGTCACTCCAGCCGTCAAAAACCGCCCCCTTGCGATACGCCGCTACCAGCAAGCGGTTCAACCGCCGGTCTCCCCTGGCCCAGAGCCCCTCGATCCGGCTGATCTCCGGATCCTGCCACTTGAACTGAATCCCGGGTCCTCGAAGGTGTTGTTGAAGCCAGCGAATCTTGTTCCTTGACTCCTGCAGGGGTATCTGAGAGACCCACTGAAACGGCGTATGTGGTTTGGGAATAAAGGTTGCCACGCTAACATTGATCTTGCCTCTTCGTCCCCCCGGCCCTTTTATCCGTTTCAGCGTATTGATTAACGCAACGATGGCCTGCAGGTCTTCATCCCTTTCCGTTGGGAGACCAACCATAAAATAGAGTTTTATTACCTTCCACCCAAGAAGGAACGCATTGTTTACCGTCTCAACGATCTCTTTTTCAGATATGTCCTTATTAATCAGATCCCGCAGTCGCTGACTGCCCGCCTCCGGAGCAATGGTAAAACCCGTCTTCCTGACCGTCTGGATCAGCTTCATCAGCTCCGGGGTCAGCGTCCCGGCTCGGAGAGAGGGTAAAGAAATCGCTGTGTGTTCTGCTCCCTTTCTGGCCATCAGTTGGGTCAAAAGGGGCGTAATACACCGATAGTCGCCGGTACTGAGAGACAAAAGCGACAGATCTTCGTATCCGGTTGCCGAAAGCGCCGCTTCGGATAATTCAAGGAGGGTCTTCGGGGAACGCTCTCTAACCGGGCGATACAGCATTCCCGCCTGACAGAATCGACACCCCCGGGTACATCCCCGGGATATTTCCAGGCGGAGCCTGTCATGCACCGGCTTGCCATAGGGCACAATGGGTCTGTCCGGAAACGGCGCCTCGTCCAGGTCGCTGACGATGGCTCGCTTGATGGTATTCTTTTCCGATGCAATCGGGATGACAGAGGCAAAACCGGCCTCGTCAATGACCGGTGTGTAGAAAGAAGGGATATACACGCCTTCGATCCGGCTCCATTTTTCCAGCAACGATTGCCGTTCTCTGCAATGGCTGTCGTTCCATTCCATCCACGCTTCGGCCATTTCCAGGATCACCGCTTCACCGTCCCCGATAACCATCGCATCGAAGATGTCGGCGACCGGCTCCGGGTTGCAGGTGCAAGGCCCTCCGGCAATAACGATCGGATGGCTGTCGTTCCGCTGTGAAGATAGAAAGGGAATATTTCCCCGGTCAAGCATGCTGAGCACATTCGTATAATTCATCTCGTAAAGCAGGCTGAATCCAAGGATATCAAATTGCTGAATCGGTGTCTGCGTTTCCAGGGACATCAGGGGCGTCTGGGTCGCCTTCAGTTGCGCATTCATGTCCATGGCCGGACAATACACCCTCTCGGCTGCAATATCCGGGTGCTGGTTCAAAATATGGTACAGGATCTGGACCCCGAAATGTGATGTGCCGATTTCGTAGAGCTCGGGAAAAGCCAGCGCAATTGTCAGCTTGACGGTGTGGTGGTCCTTCTTTACGTGGTTGACTTCCGAACCCAGATACCGGCTGGGTTGCTCAACCAGGGGTAAGAGGTCTTGAATGCTTTTATGACTCATGATATGTGTCTATGTCTCCGCGTAACGCGGGTTGTGTTTCTTTTTTCTATACACGCTTGTCAATGAGGCTCGATCCAATGGCAGCTTGGCGAATGACGATGCTCAAACCTTTCTTTTTCTGGATCGGACTCTTGATCCCGGCCCACGCGCTGGTCCTTCCTACCCCGGTCAGCCACGCTACGGGTGACGCCAGGGAAAGCGCTGTGGTCCGAGCCGTTCGCCGGGCCAGTCCCGTTGTTGTTAATATCAGCGCCTCCTATGAGGTTCGCCGGCGATCATACCCTTTTTCCGGTTCTGCAAGGGACCGGCTGTTTGAGTCCTTCTTCAACGATTTTTTCGATCCGGGAATTGAAAAGCGCTCCCAGCGAACCAGTCTCGGTTCCGGGGTTATTATCGATGGAAAACGGGGGTTTATTCTTACAAACGCCCATGTTTTGGCAAAAGCGGGAACCATCTCCGTTATCTTGAAAGATGACCGGGAATTTAATGCCGTTATCGTGGGCACGGATCCCGATTCGGACCTGGCCGTTCTGCGTATCTCATCGCAAGAACCCCTTCCTGCTATCGAAATGGGAGATTCCAACGATTTAATGATCGGCGAAACCGTGATCGCCATCGGTAACCCTTTCGGGTTCTCAAATACCGTGACCACCGGCGTCATCAGCGCCCTGAACCGGACTATCCGAACAGAGGACCACGTTTTTCAAGATTTCATCCAGACCGACGCCTCAATCAATCCGGGCAACAGCGGCGGGCCCCTTCTTGATATCACCGGAGCACTCATTGGCATCAACACGGCCATCTATGCAAAAGCCCAGGGGATCGGCTTTGCCATCCCGATAAACAAAGCCAAACGGATCGTGTCGGATCTTATACGATACGGTGAGGTTATTCAAGCGTGGATAGGCCTTTCGGTTCAGGATATTGATCGGGGCCTTTCCCAATACCTGAAAGCCACCCAGATCAAGGGCGTACTGATTACATCGGTGGCATCGATCGGGCCGGCCCGAAAGGCCGGTGTGCGCGATGGAGACATTTTACTTTCCATCGATTCCCATCCCACCCCCACGAGTGAAGCGTATCGGCTGAGGATGAAAGACTTTGCTGCCGGCGATAGCCTGACGATGACGCTCTGGCGTGATAATAGAAAGCGGGAGGTGTCCTTGACAGCATCGGTATTTCCTCTTGAGCTGGCAAGGGACCTGGCCTATGGGCTGCTGGGCATTCGGGTGACAAACGCCTCGGCTTTCGGTGCCGGCCGTCGGCGCGCCCAGGCAGAGGGGGTGGTCATTTCAGAGGTACACCGTCCATCGTATCTGGCCCGTATCGGCGTTCGTCCCGGCGATATTATCAGACAGATCGATGAGGTCCCTACCAACACGACAACCGAGTTTGAAAAAGCCGTCGTAAAGTACCGGGACAAGCCCGCTGTGGTTCTTCAGCTTCAGCGGGGCGGCCAGCTCTACCATATCTCTGTTAAGCTGCAATAACTGCATAGAAGAAGGGAGGGTGTTTCAGATGCCCATAGAACGGTCAAGAATCAAGGCGTTGTTAGAGGCCGATGCCGCCAGAGACCCGGTTCTGGTTAAAGGGTGGGTAAGAACCAAACGGGAAGCGGCCGGGTTTTCCTTTATTGAGGTCAACGACGGCTCCTGTCTAAGGGGGTTGCAGATCATTGCTGATAAGGCCCTGGAAAACTATGACGATATAAAGAAGCTAACCACCGGATCCGCGATCGCTGTCGGCGGCGCGCTTGCCGCCTCCCTGGGATCGGGACAGAAATGGGACCTCCAGGCCAGCACCGTTGAGATCATCGGCCGGGCCGATGACACCTATCCCCTGCAGAAAAAACGCCACACGGATGAGTATTTGAGAACCATTGCACACTTAAGACCCCGTACCAATAAGTATGGGGCGACCTTCCGCCTGAGATCGGAATTGTCCTTTGCGATTCATGACTTTTTCAGGGAAAAAGGATTCAAGTATATTCACACCCCGATCCTCACCGGCTCTGATTGCGAAGGCGCGGGAGAGCTGTTCCGGGTTACCAGCCTGGATCTGGAGAATATCCCGAAAGTAGACGGTAGGACGGATGCGTCCAAAGATTTTTTCGGTCAGGAAGCCAACCTCACCGTCTCCGGTCAGCTGGCCGTCGAGATGTTTGCCCTGTCCCTCGGGGATGTGTATACGTTCGGCCCCACCTTTAGGGCTGAAAACTCCAATACCCGGCGCCATGCGGCCGAGTTCTGGATGGTCGAACCGGAAATGGCGTTTGCAGACCTGGCCGACGATATGTGCCTGGCTGAAGACATGATCCAGTATCTGATAAGAACGATGATGGATCGCTGTTCGGAAGACCTGGATCTCTTTGCGCGGTTTGTGGACAAAACCCTTCTTTCAACCCTTGAGAACATTGCCACGACACGCTTTGTCCGGATTCCTTATGCAGAGGCCATCACGATACTGGAGAAATCCGGCAAGTCCTTTCAATATGAGATCCGATTCGGGAAAGATCTTCAGTCCGAGCATGAACGGTTTCTTACCGAAGACCACTTCAAGGCACCGGTCATTGTCCATGACTACCCCAAGACGATAAAGCCTTTCTATATGCGGGCAAACGATGACAACGAAACCGTTGCAGCGATGGATGTTCTTGTGCCGCGTATTGGTGAGATTATCGGGGGTAGTCAGCGGGAAGAACGGTTGGATCTGCTATCGTCTCGACTGGATGCTGCAGGATTATCCCTGGAGAAATACGCGTGGTATCTGGACTCGAGGCGCTATGGCACCGCTCCCCATTCCGGTTTCGGGCTTGGATTCGAACGCCTGCTGATGCTGATCACCGGAATTACCAATATCAGGGATGTCATTCCCTTCTCGAGAACGCCCGGCAGTATTGATTTCTAGTGGGATGTTTCGAGGGGTGTTTCGGTCCGCATGGTCCGCAGTTTCGCCAACTCCCAGATATAATCATACAGGTGCAGGCCTTTGCTGGCCGCGATGATCTCCCCGTCTTCCACGCCCACCTCGGCGGCCATGTATTCTTTTAACATCTGTATGGCTCCCAGGTTTGCCGGAAAACCATTCCACAAGTCCCAGGATCTGAAATAGACCATAAAGTGAAGTTTACCATACCGGATGCGCGTATCAATACCCCGAAGGCAGGGCGGATCGTTCAGTGTCAGGGCTTCTGGATTTCCAACGGTCATGTAGGCCTGGTTCGTTCCGAAGCCGTTCTCTTTATACATCCGAATGACTTCGGCGATCTGCGGCTCAAGATACTGACCATAGGTGTAGTCTTCATTCGGCTGTTTTTCAGATGTCATCAGGTAGGGCAAGTAGTCTTCGATATATCCATCCGCAACGGGATTGGGGATGCCCAGCGCCGGCGGGATGTCGGGAATCAGCGGCCGGACCTGAGGGTGCTGAATCTGTATGGTAATGTAGTCGAACTCGAGCCGTTCCTGGCCCTCAAAACTGCCCCTGTCGATACTGTATTTATGTCCGTGATCGATGATTTCGTACACGCACTGAAACCAGGCATCGGGGATGTCTCTGGCTACAATTGATTGGACATTTAACATGTTCTACTCTTTCTCTTGTTCTGCCCCTCGTGGTGGCGGGAATCGCTTTCGGCAAATCGAGAAGGCCTATCAGATATCAAGCACGTTAACTTCAAGGGCATTGTTTTGAATGAACTCTTTTCTCGGTTCGACTTCTTCTCCCATAAGAATCGTAAAAATCTCGTCGGTTCCAAAGGCATCGTCAATTTGAACCCTGAGTAGATTTCGGTTCTCCGGATTCATTGTGGTGTCCCATAACTTCACACTCCCTAAACTCAAACTCCAGACTCTCAGGAATCGGCAGACCTACCCCTTGAACTGCATATGTACGCACGCCGTAGGCTACATTCTTCAGCTTGACCTCTCCTAAATACTTAGCCTGAACATCAGTCTGCCCTTGGATTGCCTTTTCAATGGACTCCGAGATGTAGATACCGCCGGGATCAGCGATGGACTCCAATCGTGAAGCCACATTGACCCCATCACCATAAACATCATTGTTTTCGATGGTAATATCTCCTGAATGGATACCAATGCGCAGTTTGCTATCAAGTTCCGCACGAGCAGTTTTCTGAATATCAATTGCACAATTCACTGCATCCAGTGCAGTGCTAAACTTAACCAAGGCCCCATCTCCCATTTCCTTCAGCCATTGTCCATGGTGCTTCTCAACTAATGGTTTTTGAATTTCTTTGCTGATACGGACTATCTCCAACGCTTTGGCTGAATCCTTACCCATCAAGGCAGTATACCCAACAATATCGGTAAACA
>JAZFSW010000018.1:0-5197 GCA_036446375.1 Desulfobacterales bacterium
TATTTTCTTGATCCCATGGAGGCGGTCAAAGCTGCCATAGAAATCCAGCAGAGGTCTGGCAGCTATAATGAAGGGCTGGCCATTGAGGAACAGATTCATGTGAAGATCGGCGTTCATTATGGTGACGGCATCGTTGAGAAAGATGACATTTTCGGGAATGTTGTCAATTTTGCTGCCAAAATCGTCGCGACGCTGGTGGGTGATCAGATATACATCTCCGAGGCCCTATATGATAAGGTCCGGTCCTTATCTGCGGTCTTGTTTGAATCCATCGATATCCCAAATGATCAGCCGGACCTTGAAGGGCTCAAACTCTATCGGGTCATCTGGGACAATGCGGTAAAGTTTGATCCCGCAACCAATGTCCTGCTGTATCTCAAACCGCTGTGGCCCCTGAGTGATCGGAACTTCAAGAGATGTTGGGATAATCTGCTGGAAAAACAGTATGACTTCTGGGGCACCGAAATCGTAAGCAGGCGCATTATCTCCGATGCGTTCATTGCCCTGATCCTGAAAGAAGAATCGTCATGTCTGGCCGTGGCAAGGAAGATATTGGCTTTCTTCGAAAGCAACCGTAACGAGAGTACCGGATTTGATTTCCTTCCCCTGCAGATGGTGATCGATACCGGCCCCTATCTTAGAGCCGGAAAGCTGTTTCTTGAGATGCTTGAAGCCCAATGGGATGAAATGGATCCCGGCAGCATCTACATTTCTTCGGCCGCATGCAAACATATTGGGAAGAAACTGTCCTTTGCCACGACACCGCCTGTTGATGAGGCGCATCATCATCCCTATTACAAGCTCCTGCCAAAGGAGACATCCGAGAAAGGCCCGGACCCCCTGTTTTTATATCAGAGCGTAATGATTCAGGGCCAGAATCCGCGCTGTTACTATTGCGGTGACAAGAGGCACACAACGACAAATTGCCCTACGAAAAGCATGGTGGACACGGACACTGCCTTGAAACAGCTGGGCTACTGTTCCTTTCGTGCCATCAACCAATACTTCCATCGGTTTCTGCTGGATACAGATTCCCATGGGGAAACAGATACTGAGCTTGAACACCATCCTGATTCGGCTCAGTCCCTGGCTCGGAATGGTTTCTTTGAACTTAAGCGGATCCACCAGTTGCGATTCTTCCAGACGATTTGGGAGACCAAAGAGGAGAGTTGGGAAACATCCAAGACCGGCAGCGAGAGCGGCGTTAAGGGCGGAATGGTCTGGATGGTCATCGATTGCCTCCGGGTGTCGAACCTGGCAAAGGCCCGAACCGTCATCGACCGAAGCCTGAAAGACCAACCCACGGACTACAAAGGCCATTGCGCAAAGGGCTTTCTGAATATTGAAAACAACAATCTTCAAGGAGCACTCGGGGCCTTCAAGCAGGCCTTACTGTTTGCAAGAACAAGAGTTCAAAAGATGTTCCTTCTTTTCCATGTTTCTCACATCCTGACACTGCAGGACAATACGTTGGATGCGGAGAAACGGATGAGAGAAATCGCCGGCCTCGATCCTTCTTGTCCGGAAATGGCATATCATGGCATCGTCTCAGAATTTGAACGGGGCGCAACAGAAAAGGCTCTTGGGGCATTGGAAAAGTTCATCAACTATCATCGGGAATACTTTGTCTATGCTTTAATCGACCCTGATCTGGCACCGTTCAATAGAAACGTACAACCCCTTCTGGGGCAGATATACAACATGGCCAGAACCGAGGCGCAAGAGGCACTGCCGAAAGCTGAGAGAGAACTGGATCGGTTAAGACTACAGATCAATGAAACAGACGAAGCGGTTGTCAGCGCCAAATCTCTGATAGCAGATGGTAAGGATCTGTTGAAATCTGAAAGCTACCTGGGCTATCTGGATATTCTCCATAATGCAACCGTGGCAATATCTGTTTGCAGCAGATGCCTGGAAGCACGAAAGATGAAGATTTACCGGATGCTACACGCACTGAGAAACCGGTGTATAGAATATATCGGGCTCGCCGCCAATTTCCCCTTCAAGACGTTGACCGCCGGCATTTCTCAACGGGTAAGGAGTATTCAGACGGAAGTCGATACGATCGAAAACGCGGTGAGATCCGAAGTTCCGGGCATTCTTGAAAAAAGCCGCGAACCCATAGAGGCGTACGTTTCGGAAATGAAAGAATTGGGCCTGAGACTGATTCAGCTGGATCGTATCAGGAATACCTGTATCTTCCTTTATATCTTCATCAGAAAAGGGCTCTTTCTGCAGGCGATCAATCTTGCGATCACCATCGTTCTGCTTCCCGTATTGGGCCATTACCTGGTGTCCGTTTTCCCGCAGCTTCTCTACTACTACCAACACCTATGGTCATATCAGAAGAGCTTTATGCTATATGCCGGAGTATTCGGCCTGCTACTGACGATACATTTCACCCTGAGAGATTTTCACCGCGACCACAGATAGGTCGGCCAAGGGACACGGGGACGTCGGGAGCGTTTTATTTTGGTTTTTTCGCCGACAAGATAATGGCATCCTCCGGACAGACCTCATGACAGCAGTAGCACCGGATGCAAGCGCCATAGTCAACCTTTGCCACATCAGATTCAACGGCTATGGCGTTTTTCGGACAGATCGTCTCGCAGTCTCCGCACCCCACGCATTTTTTTGTGACCACGGGACTCTTGCCGAGAAGTCGTTTCCCGGTAACAAGATGCGCCGCCGTATTCGGCAGTTTGAAGGCCTCCCGGTAGACATCTTCCGGTTTGAGCTGCGGATAGTCGATCGTTTCCGGCCACCATTTTCTGAGTTTGGCCCTCTTCAACACCGGGATCCCCACCGGCTCTATTCCGAGGATGTTACAGACGGCAATATCCATGGCCACCGGATCGACAGCTGCCATCACCAGACCCAACCTGACAGGATCACCATTTGCCGGTCCCTGGCCTTCCATGGCGACAATCCCATCCATGATGGTAAGATCGGGCTTGACCTCTGTGAGCAGATCGAGAAGCATGTCGGCAAAGGCGGCTCGCGTGGGAAATCGGGCGTGGTATGCCCCTTTGGTCAACCCGGGAACAATGCCATACATGATTTTGCAGGCCAGGGTCATATACTGGAAGGAATGGGTTTTGAGTTTGGGGAGTGCAATGATCTTATCGGCCTCCTGGATGAAGCGGCATATCGAAGAGGACTTCAATCGTCTGCCCTCCGGGAAACTCATTTTTATGGAGGAGGTGTCTTCGTTCAGGCGAATGGATTCCTCTTTGGCAAGCGCTGCTATCCCCGAATGGGTATAGGCGTTCTCAAGTGACTTCCGGGTAAACTTTCCAGCAGGCGAATCCCCGATAAACGGAATTCCTCCCGCTTCAATCACCGCTCTTGCAGCGGCACGAACCAGTGCGGGGTGGGTGGTTACGGCTTGTTCCGGCTCCCGTGCAGATAGCAGGTTCATTTTTAGAAGCACCCGGTCACCTTTCCGGACAAACGCTGTTATGCCACCCAGGGGGGCCAGAAGGGTATCGATGTTTACATCGGAATAGTCGGATTTTTCTATACAGACCTTTGTCATATTTTCTTCATTCCTTTCATCCAGCAGCAGAAACCCAGATACAGGATACTGAATTTATTGTCAACTCGGGGCTTGTGTCCCGATGGGCTCATGAAACCGGGGACTCGTATGACTCCTTAAGATATTGTGCGGGGTGGCGTTTCTACGGGGGGATAGGAAAAAAGATGAAGCACCCGTGGAGAGGAGAACGTGGTCCGGGGACGCGGTGACTCGGGAAGGAACAACCATACAGCGGCGGGACGCGCGGCCGGATGGTCAACCGGTTTTTTGCTCAGAGATTTGCATTCCGCTTATGGTAATCGTACCGAACCAGGACCCTTTGTCTTGACAAGCCTACCATTTTTCCGATTGCCCCGTAGGAATGCCCCTCAGACAACAGGCGGACAATCCTCACGTTGAGTTTCCGGCTTGCCGGTGTGATGGAAGAGCCAACCTTTCGGGTCTTTAGACCCAGCGTTCTGAGTTTCTTGACAATCACATGGTAATTGCCGCCGGAGGAGTCAACGATCTCATCAACGGTTCGGGTTCCATCTGCCAGTTGGCGGAGGGTTTCATCAGGCACCCTGGGGCAGGGCTTTGCCTGCAGCTCCAAATCCCTTAGCCGCTTTCGGGTGTATGATTGCCGGTAACCGGTGGCTTTTGCTATCTGATTGGCGGTTTTTCCTTTGGCGACCAGTTTCCTGATCGTATCATCCGACACTCTGGCCGTAGATCGGCGGCGGGTTCTCATGTAGCTGTCTCCAATAGGGCAGTTTCCCTGTTCTTCATGGCCCTTGGCCCCGGCACGACATCTACGCAGATATGCCTTTCTCAGAAGAGATGCCATCGAAACGTGAGGCCCATCTACTTGATTTATCGGCACATATGCCTGAGACTTTAGAGAAAAATGTTGGGGTCAGACGTCGGCAGTCACTCTACCTTCTCACGCGAACCCGTTGTGGCCGATTATAATGCCTGACCCAGGGCCCTCGTTCGGGTCCTGTATCGGCGATCCTCAAGTACCGATTCGCGCCTTGACATACACGACCGCTTTTGCCATATCTTGGGCGATTAGACGCCACAGCACCTTGGGTGGATTCGTCACACGACGCCATCAGCAACAGGAAAGAGGAACAAAACAATGGAAGAAAGATTAAACCTTGGCATTGTCGGATGCGGAAATATCAGTGGCATCTATTTTACCAATCTTACCACGCTCTTTCCCTGGGTGAGAATAGAGGCTTGCAGCGAACTAATAGAGGCGCGGTCAAGAGCGAAAGCCGATGCCTTTAATGTCCCCAAATGCTACACGACGGAAGAACTTCTTGCCGACGATACGATCGATATCGTCCTGAATCTGACCACCCCGGTGGATCATGCCGCCATCAATCAGGCCGCTCTGGCCGCCGGAAAGCATGTCTATTGTGAAAAACCCCTTGCCATCGACCGGCAGGATGCTATCGACACCATGAAAATGGCCGAAGATAAAGGCCTTCGCGTGGGGAATGCACCGGACACGTTTCTCGGCGGGGGAATTCAGACCTGCAGAAGGATTATCGATGATGGGATTATCGGGGATGTTGTTTCTGCCATGGCATTTATGGTCAATCACGGTCATGAATCCTGGCATCCGGACCCGGCGTTTTACTATCAACGGGGAGGGGGCCCGATGTTGGATAT
>JAZFSW010000019.1:0-2879 GCA_036446375.1 Desulfobacterales bacterium
CATCGGCGATGGCGCTGCTGCGGCCATTATCTGTTCGGAAGCGTACGCCAAAAAGATCGGGCGTACAAAGGCTCCACAGGTCGCCGCCTGCGTACTTACCAGTGGAGAACCGCTGGAACGGGGCGGCGATAATTCCTTCACCCTGTTGGCAAAAAAGGCCTATGAGCGTGCCGGCATCGGTCCGGAAGACATCGATCTGGCTGAAGTTCACGACGCCACCGCCTTCGGCGAAGTGAGTAGCACAGAGGGTTTGATGTTTTGTCCACCGGGTGAGGGTGGCCTCTTTGCAGAAGCCGGTCATACCACATTGGGTGGCAAGCTCCCCGTCAACGTTTCCGGTGGTCTGGAATCCCAGGGTCATCCCATTGGTGCTACCGGTATCCGCCAGGTGGTGGAATTGTACTGGCATCTGACCAATCAGGTAGGCAAACGGCAGGTGGAAGGCGCCAAAGTGGGGCTGGCACAAAACGCCGGCGGGTCGGCGCCGAAGGGTTCCGGTGCGCTGTCTGTGACGATTCTTAAGGTGTAGAGATATTTCGACAGGATTGACGAAACAAAGCGATGATCAGGATAAAGAAAACCCAACAACCAATGGTCAAGTAAACGGCTTTGGTATTGATTGTGGCAACCTATCTGAACAAAAGGAGAATATCATGGCTTCGGTAGATTCAAACGATATCTTACGGCCAAAGTCTGTTGTAAATGGCAAGATGAAGATAGACAAGGATCTTTGCACCCAGTGTGGTCTCTGCATAGAGAACTGCCCCTTCGTCTGCTGGGAAAAGGATGAAGATGATTATCCCAAGCTAAGAGACGGGTATCAATGCTTCAGCTGTTACAATTGCATGATCCCCTGTCCGGTGGATGCGGTCTCCGTCGTCGATTCCTACCATGTCGAGGATGGCTTCTGGGCAACAGAGCCTCGCGATATGGAAGCGAAAATGCCTTTTGAACCCAAAGATGCAGACGGCAACCCGGACCAGTGGAATGCCATGGAAAAGGCGATCCTGGAACGGCGGAGTGTAAGGAATTTTAAGGATACGCCCGTTCCGGAGCCGCTTATCCGAAGGGTGCTGGAAGCCGGTCGATTTGCCCCAAGTGCCGGCAACTGCCAGCCCTGGCAGTTTATTGTGATTACGGATCGGGAGTTGATTCGGAAAGTGGATGCGGCAACCATGGCCGGCGTTCAAGGTTTTCACGCCACATACATGGACGATGATGCGGTTAAGTCCCTGGCGCCTATGGCAGAAGCCAATCCGGGTGGCCTGGATCCGCGGGTCGCGCGAGGAGGTATGGGTGCGGTATCAAGGGGGGAGTTGCCTGCGTCCCTCGGCGCTCCCTGCATGATTGTCCTCGCAGCAGACGTTCGGAGTATCGGACCGGCGGAAATGAGCATCGGGATCTGCGGTCAGAACATGAATCTTGTCGCCAACTCCCTGGGGATAAAGGCCTGCTGGGCTGGATTTCCCGCCATGGGTCTTTCGGCTATCGCGGACAAATTCACCCTCAAGCCTGGCTGGAATGTTATTACCACTCTTGTCCTGGGATATCCTGCTTTCAAGCAGGAGGGAATAGTCCCCCGTGAATACCG
This sequence comes from Desulfobacterales bacterium, assembly GCA_036446375.1. Taxonomy (GTDB): domain Bacteria; phylum Desulfobacterota; class Desulfobacteria; order Desulfobacterales; family JAZFSW01; genus JAZFSW01. The sequence continues at coordinate 1,592 of JAZFSW010000019.1, forward strand.
GCCGGTTCAGTGGGTCCGGGAAGGTGCGGATGTGGCTGACATCGACTGATCTCGGCTAGAGAATATCGAATGAGGAACAAGGAATCTCGAATGTCGAAGTGAGGAATCTCCTTCGGTCGTTAGTCAAGGAGGTAACGCTATGGCACAGGAAGGACGATTGACCAAAGATAAGTTTGGCTATGGAATGCCGGTGGATGCACCCCTATATGCCAGGCCGCCGATTTACTATAAGAATGCAGAGGCCATCGGCATTGTCTATGAAACGGATCCTGATGCAGCTCTGGATCTCTTGCCGGAAGGTCTGATGCTACCGGAAATGGCAACGGCTTCGCTGCTATTTATCCGGTATCCCTGGAGCACCCTCGGACCCTACGAGGAGACGATCCTCGGGATTTCCTGCCTTTGGAACAGTGAACCGAGATACTATATCGCGCATATCGTGGTAAACAGCGATATCCCCCAGACGGCCGGCAGGGAGATATGGGGTTATCCCAAAAAGATGGCGACCATCACGATGGAAAGTGAGGGTGATATTGTCTGGGGAAAGATGGAACGACCGGCTGGCAATCTCATCTGCTCGGCCGGTATCAAGCCGGAAACGCCGGTGGAGGAGCCTCCGGGTGGGGGTGGCGGAGGACTCAGCCTGCGTGTTATTCCCAGCCCCGAAGAAGGTGCGCCGCCCTCTCTGGCTGAGTTGATAGAGGTTCCCCCGCGCAATAACGTCACTCTTGAATCATGGATCGGACCGGGATGGGCGGAGTTTCATTCGAACTCCGATATTGATCCCTGGCACAAATTGGGCGTGAAACAGGTATTGGGTGCGAGCTACCGAAAGTACCATATGGAGTTGGGGTTCGGCAGAGTCATCAAGTCGTACTAGGGCCACGGACCTAGTCTGCCTGGATCTGGGTCACGCACAACAGCTCAAGAATCTCATCCGTTGTATTCAGGAACTGATGGTCTTCGTTGGGGCCTATATAAAGCACAGATCCGGGACTTACCGAAGCTTCCTTGCCTGAATACTTCACGATCCCGCTGCCGGCTTTGACAAAGATTTCTTCATCACGCTGGTGGCTGTGTTTTGGCGTGCTTCCCCCCGGGGCCAGCTCGAGTAGCGCCATGGAATAGGTCTGTGCTCCGTCCGCTTGGTTCACCAGGGGCCGAACGGACAGGCCTCTTGCACCGGTAATGCCGATCTTGTCGGATGGAATCGGCGGGACACCCGAATAGTGTATGATTTTCAATCGTCTCTCCGGTTGACCAAGCACTCTCAATCGCAAATACTGTG
>JAZFSW010000020.1:0-4514 GCA_036446375.1 Desulfobacterales bacterium
TACTTCCCGGTACCTGGAATGGGCGGACAATATTTTCCAATGGTATGAGACCCGGGACGAATCCATTGCCCCCCTGTCATTTCCTTTTGCCACGTATCGACCGGGGCAACGCCAGATGGCTGTTGATACCTATCGAACGATCCGTGATAAAGACCAGCTTATCGTACAGGCAGCCACCGGTATCGGGAAGACCATGGCTGCGATTTTCCCCGCGGTAAAGGCGATCGCCGAAAAGCTTCACGAGAAGATATTCTATCTGACGGCCCGAACAACCGGAAGGGCTGCTGCAGAAAAAGCCCTCGATGAATTGAGAACCCGGGGGCTGCAGATAAAATCCCTTACCCTTACCGCCAAAGATAAGATCTGTTTCAGCCCTGACAGCCGCTGCACGGCCGATGAATGTACTTTCGCCAAGGGGTATTATGACCGGATTGATGATGCGTTGAAAGACATGTTTAGCTGCGATGGGTTCACTCGGGAACGGGTTGAGGCGATTGCCCGGACCCACCAGGTATGCCCCTTCGAATTCTCCCTGGATCTTGCCCTGTGGATGGACTGCATTATCTGCGACTATAATTACGCCTTTGATCCCAAGGTGTATCTTCGCCGGTTCTTTGCTGAGGGCGGCGGTGCCTATACCTTTTGTATCGATGAGGCACACAACCTGGTGGATCGGTCCAGGGAAATGTTTTCAGCCGAGATCACCAAACAGCCCTTTCTGGATTTGAGACGCAAGCTGCGCCATGAGCTTCCCCATATCCATAAACGCATGGGGAAGGTGAACGCATGGATGGTGAAGGCAAGAAAGAAATGCGACGCATCCGGTGGTGCCCTGGCGGAACCCGATTGTCCCAATGGCCTACTTCCGCTGTTGGGGTACTTCCTCTACGATACCGAACGCTGGCTGTCGTTTAACCTGAAGACCGCCTTCCGTGAGGATCTGCTGGACCTGTATTTTTCCGTTTCCGGATTTGTTCGGGTGGCGGATCAGTATAATCAACGATACGCCACCTGCTATGAAACGACCGGCAAAGACCTGCGACTCAAATTGTTTTGCATGGATCCTTCCGAGCAGATGGAAAGTGCCCTCAAGCGGTGTCAAGCCGCTGTCTTTTTTTCCGCCACGATGACACCCATCGATTACTTCATAAAGATTCTTGGGTGCGATGTTTCAACGGAAAATCGCATTATCGGATCGCCTTTTCCCGAAGACAACCTCGGACTGTTTGTCGCCGATCGGGTTTCAACCTTCTATCGGGACCGGGACCGGACCAAGCAGATGGTTACCGGGGCGATCCTAACGCTGGTGAACGAAAGAAAAGGCAATTATCTTGTCTTTTTCCCTTCCTATGCTTACATGGATATGATCTATAGCGTCTTCTGCGAAAAGACTCCCGATATGAAAACGATCCACCAGACCCCGGGTATGTCGGAACCGGAAAGGGACGCTTTTCTGGACCAGTTCTCCCGGGAGCACGCAGACACCACGGTTGGGTTTGCTGTCATGGGGGGAATCTTCGGTGAAGGCATTGATCTGGTGGGGGATCGGCTTTCCGGTGTGGCCATTATCGGTGTGGGACTTCCCGGGATTTCCCTGGAAAACGATCTAATTCGTGACTACTTTGCCACCGAGACCGGGACCGGTTTTGAGTATGCGTATCTCTATCCGGGTATCAATCGGGTACTTCAGGCCGCCGGCAGAGTGATCCGAACCAGCCGGGACCGGGGTGTGGTACTCCTGATCGATCAACGGTTTTCAACGTTTCGGTATCGATCCCTCTTTCCTGCAACCTGGCGCCCCGTTAAGGTTCAGGATGAAGAACAGCTTGCAGGGGGAGTGAAGGTGTTCTGGGGGGAGGCTCCCTAACGCTGAAGGAATGGCCACAAAGGCACAAAGGCACGAAGAATGACATCCTGCTGTTAGTTACTTCGTGCCTTTGTGCCTTCGTGGCGATAAATAGAATTCCTATCTTGAATAATGCAAAATGAAAGATCCACAGTTCGGTAAGGTATAAGCTATGGCAAGCGATGAGACGCTCAGGGAACGGTTGAGATCCATCGACGGGAAAGGCTACAAGGCCTACAAGGGAATCAAGGGGGAATACCGGTTCCCCAACTACGCCCTGTATATTGATCATGTTCAGGGCGATCCGTTTGCCTTCCCTTCCCGAATCCGCGTGCGGGCTGACCGTGACCTGTCAGGTTTCAAGAGCGATACCACATCGAACGCCAGCAGAGCGCTGGGGATCTGTGACTTTCTCACCCGGCAATTCCATCGCAGCTGTATTTCTTTTTCCCGGGGGCACCGGGGCAGTGGGAAAAGCGGACTGATTATGATCACCGAGCCGTTGCAGGAGGTACTCCAACGGACCGCGATGGTCATCAACCCCCGTTTTGTGGAAGCAAGGTTCTTCATGGGACTTCCTGCGGCCGGCAGACGTATCAGCGCCATGGATGCGGAAGCGATGTTTTTTGAAGAGTTGCCCCGGATCGTTCAATCCTCTCTTTTTCTCGAGCAAGTCGATACGCCGCAACTCTATCGCTATATCGAAACCACCGAAGATGCGGATAGCTTGAGGAATCAGCTGGATCAGCGGGGGTTGATCGGCTTTGTGGCTGACGATGCCCACCTTCCCAGGGCAAGCGGCATCGATCCGCGTCCGATGGATTCCCAAAGTGCGGTTGGCTTTCAATCGCCCGCTAGTCTTCGCGTGGAATTCAGCCTTCCCAATCGGGGGCGCATAACCGGTATGGGCATTGCCAAAGGGGTAACCCTGATTGTTGGCGGAGGGTATCATGGAAAATCCACACTACTTGAAGCCCTTGAACGCGGTATCTACAATCATGTGCCCGGGGACGGCAGAGAGTTCGTCGTCGCGCATCCGGATACGGTGAAGATCCGGGCGGCGAATGCAAGAAGTATCGTCAAAACAGATATTTCTCCCTTCATTCGCAATTTGCCCTTTCAGAAAGACACCGCTGCTTTTTCTACCGACAATGCCAGCGGGAGCACATCTCAGGCGGCAAATATCATCGAAGCGGTTGAAGTGGGCGCACGGGTGCTGCTCCTGGATGAAGATACCTCAGCAACGAATTTCATGATTCGAGACCATCGCATGCAGCAGCTGGTATCAAAGGATAAGGAGCCGATAACCCCGTTTGTCGACAAAGTTAAACAGCTATATGCTGAGAAAGGCGTGTCTACTGTTCTTGTCATGGGAGGGTCCGGTGACTACTTCAATGTAGCGGATCATGTGATCCGGATGACAGGCTACTTGCCGGTGGATGTCACCGATGATGCCCACAGGATTGCTGCATCCGATACCGTGGACCGATTGCCGGAGGGGGGCGATCACTTCGGTGATGTGAAAGCGCGTATCCCCATATCCGGGAGCGTGGATCCGGCCGGGGGAAAGGGCCGCCTGAAGATATCAGCGCCGAGATTGCGGGAGATTGTTTTCGGGCACACCTCGATCGATCTACTGGATATCGATCAGATCACCGACATTGCCCAGACCCGGGCGATTGCCTATGGGATCTATCACGCCACGCGATTCATGGATGGCGCGTCATCCTTAAAGGCTGTTATTGCTGCGGTGATGGATGATATCGAAAAACAAGGACTTGATGTGCTCACGCCTTATATTACAGGTGACCTTGCCGCATTCAGAGGCATAGAACTGGCCGCTGCCATCAACCGGATGAGAGATGTTCGGATGGAGCAGAAAGCACAGGTATAGCCACTAAGGCACAAAGGCACAAAGAAAAGAAAGATCCTATTATAACCTTCGTGTCTTAGTGCCTTTGTGGCCAAACGATAGTCATTCAGGAAAGACGATTCCGGTAGTCCTCGTAACCGAACTGTTTGACAATGCGAACCTGTCCCTCTCGATTCTGGATGGCAATCGAAGGGAGCCGGATACCGTTGAAGGTGTTGTTTTTTACCATGGTGTAGTGGGCCATGTCTTGAAACACCAGGGTTGAGCCGATGGTGAGGGGTTCCTTGAAGGAATAGTCTCCGATGATATCCCCCGCCAGACAGGTCACCCCCCCTAGGCGGTAGGTGAAGGGATGCTCCCCGGGACGACCGGCACCGATGATTTCCGGGCGGTACGGCATTTCCAGCACATCCGGCATGTGTGCCGCTGCCGAGGTGTCCAGAATCGCAATATCCATTTCATTGTGGGTAATATCCAGAACGGAACTCACCAGAACCCCCGTGTTCAGGGCGACGGCTTCTCCCGGCTCAAGGTAAACCTCCACGCCATAGCGTTGGCTGAATTCGGTGATGAGCTTGCAGAGCAGCGCCACATCATAATCTTTTCTGGTGATATGATGTCCTCCGCCAAAATTGACCCAGTCCATCGTGCTTAATAGGCCACCGAACTTGGATTCAAACACGTCCAGGGTTCGCCCAAGTGCGTCTGCATTCCTTTCACAAAGCGTGTGAAAGTGTAGCCCGGTAATCCCGGCAAGATCCGCTCCCTCAAGTTGTTTTCCGGTAACACCAAGCC
>JAZFSW010000021.1:0-4293 GCA_036446375.1 Desulfobacterales bacterium
TTAGATCAAGTATAACCACATCGAAGGGCTTTCCTGAATCCATTGCTTTTCTGTATTGCTCGATGGCTTCAGCGCCATCGCCGGCCACCTCAACATCATAGCCCAATCGGCTTAATCTTTTGAAGGCCAGGACCCGGATCATCTCCTCATCATCCATCACCAGCAATCTTCCGCTGCCGCTGATAGGTTCTTTCAGCAATGCTTTCTGGGGCGGTTCCGGTTCTGCAATCGTTTTTTCGGATGCGGGAAGATAGAGGTGAAATGTGGTGCCCACCCCCTTTTCAGATTCTACGGTAATCCGACCCTTGTGCCTCTCAACGATGGAATGACAGACCGAAAGCCCGAGGCCCATCCCTTTTTCTGTGCCCCTTTCTTTGGTGGAAAAATAGGGGTCAAATATCTTAGCCAGATCAGCTTCAGATATGCCCTTCCCCTGATCCTGGATGGATATCCTGACATATTTGCCCGCTTCGATCTGCAGAGGGTCTTTATCGGCAATCGTAACATTTTCACAATGCACCCGGACCACGCCCTTCCCATCCATGGCCTCATGTGCATTGACAGCAATATCATTGATGACCTGTTTCATCTGGCTGTCATCGATCTCCACAGGAAAAAGATCATCGGGAGCAGACATTTCACACGTCACAACGGAGCCATCCAGTGCCGATTGGACAGCTTCCCTAATGAGCATGTCAATAGCCATCGCCCGCTTTACCGGATCTCCGCCCTTTGAAAAGGTGATCAGACGGGTGGTTAGCTCCTTGGCCCGAAGGGATGCAGCTTCTGCCTCCTGCAGATAATCCGCGCCTTTCGATTCGCCTTTCATATCGTCTCTTGCCATGGAAAGGTTGCCGAGGATTACAGATAGAAGGTTGTTGAAATCATGGGCGATACCCCCCGCCAAGATCCCGATTGACTCCAGCTGCATGGTTCGCTGAAGTCTTTCTTCGATTCTTCTCTGCTGGGTAATGTCTCTCAATACACAGAGGCTGGCGGGACGATCTTCCCAGGTGATGGGCACCGCATTCAGCTCTACCAGCACTTCCTCTCCAGTTCTGGTAATTAATCGATACTCATAGATATTGGCAGCCGTCTCACCCCTTAGACGGGCCTGATATCTCTCCAAAACCAGGTCCCTGTCGTCAGGGTGGATAACATCAAAAAGAGAAATGGTCGCCAATTCATCTCCGGAGTAACCCAGCATTTGCTGATATTTCGGGTTTGAAAACTTGGCGACCTCATCCTGAGCGATAAGAACCGGATCATTAACGTTCTGGATAAGCGTTCGATATCGCTCCGCATTTATGCGAAGGGCTTCATTTGAATCAGCGATTTCTCTGAGATGTCTCGACTCTGTTTCAAGCGATTCTTTTTTTCGATAGTTCCTATAGAGGATAACGCTGCCAAATCCAAGGATAAGGACCAGGAGCATCGTGAAGCCGGCGATTTCCATACCCAGCCTGCGGATGGGACCTGCGATGTCAGCATACCCCATGGTGACGCCAATCGACCACAGTCCATCTCCAATATGGACAGGGGCATAGGCGGTGATTTTTCTTACTATTTCAGGATCTTGTTCCGTCCACCATGCAGACCGGTATAGACCGACACCGGATTCACCCCGGGTCATCTTTTCGACGATCCGTTCCAGATCAGACCAGTCATGATTCGGAAAGGCCTTTCTCCTCGCTGCCATAATAAGGTTGCCCACATGATCCGCCATGGGATGGGCCAGCACCTGTCCACTGTCATCGAGAAGTTGACCATATCCCTTCAGGCCTGCTTTGATCGGCTGAATGAACCGTTCTGAAATTGTGTCAAGGGTGACCAGAACGCGCACCATTCCCGATAGTCTGCCCTCATGAAATATGGGTTCTATAAGTGAAATGGATGGGATGCCCGAACCACTCCGAAAAACCTCACTCACATGGGGCCTACCTTCTTTCAGGACATAAGCGACCCCCGGCCGATCGGAATAATCCAAAGGGGTCGGGTCTTTTTCTGCCTTTTTTGTCTTTTTGGGGGGAAACCTGAACAGCACGATGCCGTTGGAATTCAAAAGATAGACAGCATCAACGTCTTCTTTGTGGGCATTAAACAGGGTCTTCAATGCATCGTGGTTCTGGATCTGCTTCTGAAAGAGTGGATTCTCTGAGATAAACCGTAGGTTACTCAGATGCTCGCCGATATGCTCTTCCAGGCTGATGGCGCTTGTTCGTGCGGTTATCAGCAATTGTTGCTGGGTCTGGGAAATCACGGTCTCTTCAAACGTCCTGTAAACCGAATACGCCAGCATGATGATGGTGACCATAAGTGCCGTTACAATCACGGCACCTGCTGTTGTTTTTGAAAATAGTTTTTCTGCTTTTGGATCCCCCATAACTTCAGCCCTCACCAAGCGCTTTTCGAATTGTTTCTGCCATATCACCGATGACAACCGGCTTCATCAGGAAAGCACGGATACCCATCGCCTTTGCCTTATCCTCATCAATCAGATCACTGTGCCCGGTACAGAGAATAACCGGGACATGGGGTCGTATCGTCATCATCTCTTCTGCCAGCATCTGGCCGGTCATATGGGGCATCGTCTGATCGGTAATCACCAGGTCATAGTCGTCCGGCTGTGCTCTGAATACGTCCAGCGCTTCAATGCTGCCGGTTCGAATGGTGACGCTGTAACCGAGACGTTTCAACATAGATTCGTAGAGGACGGCCATTGCGGGCTCATCATCGACAAACAGTATATTCTCATCGCCACCGACAATAGCATCTTCAGAAGGGGTCCCCGATGCCGGTTTTTCCCCATTGACAGGCAGGAGCACCTCAAATACGGTGCCTTTCCCCACCTCACTGGTGGCTGCAATGGCACCCCCATGGTTCTTAACGATCCCATGTACAACCGAAAGCCCCATCCCGGTACCCTCACCGATTTCTTTGGTAGTAAAATAGGGGTCAAAGATGCGTTCCATGCGTTCCGGATCCATACCGTGGCCGTTATCGCGCACGGTCAGCTTCACGTAGCTGCCGGCAGCCAGGTCCGGATAGTCCTGTTCACCCCTGTCAATCTGAAGATTCTCAAGGCCCACGGCCAAGGTACCCCCCTGGGTTCTCATGGCGTGAGCCGCATTCGTACACAGGTTTACAAGGATCTGATTGATCTGGGTGGCGTCCCCATTGATGGTATGTATGTCCGCCGCGATATCTTGACGGATTTCAATCGTTGTCGGAATGGATGCGCGAAGCATCTTCATCGATTCCTCAACGATGGCGCCAGGTTCCAGCGGCTTGTAGGGTTCAGTTGTCTGGCGACTGAATGCGAGAATCTGCTTCACCATATCTCTTGCCCGCATACTTGCCTTATGTATTTCTCTAAGGTTCCCGGAGACAGGCGTTCCCTCCGGGACATCCATCGATGCCAGATCTGTGTTCCCAACGATTATGCTGAGGATATTGTTAAAATCGTGCGCGATACCCCCGGACAGTGTGCCGATGGCTTCCATCTTAAGGGATTGTTGGAGCTGGGTTTCCAGCCTTCGTCTTTCTTCCTCGGACCGCTTGCGGTCGGTGATGTCCGTGATGGTTCCGATCGTCCGAACCGGAATCCCCGATTCATCCAGAATCGGTTTCCCCCGGCTTTCGAACCATCTTATACTGCCATCCGGATCGGCAAGCCGGAATTCATGCGTGTATTCCTTACCTGTTGCCAGGCTCTCATCTACTGCTTCCTGCATCTGTTGCCGATCTTCTGGAAGCAATGCGTCGGCAAGGCCCCCATAGGACTCCACTAGCGTTTCCCCGTCCACACCGAGGAGTCTGTCAACTTGCTCATATCTGAGTTCACCGGTGGATACATCTGATTCCCAGACACCCATTTTTGCTGCATTCATCGCCAGCTTCAGTCGTTCCTCACTCTTCTGCAGGGCTTCATCCGCCTGTTTCCGCTCCAGGATATTGAGAATAAGATTCCCGACAGTCCTGAGCATCGTGATGAACTCAGACGGCCAGATGATCTCTTTGCCTGTCTCACCGTAAAAGCCAACGGCCCCGTAGAGTCGATCATGCTTGAGAAGAGGAACAAACAACAGGGATCTGAAACCGTGTTGGGCCATCCATTCTCTCTCACCCGTGGCTTCCAGAGGATAATCATCAGGGCGGGAAATCGCAATGGTGTGGTGCTGAAGCATTTGCTCACGGTGAGATCCAAATTGTGAAAAGGGGATGTTCTGGAGTAGCGCGATCTGAGAATCTTCAGGGTGTGCACACCATTCGTGCGTATTGGTCATTGTCTCC
>JAZFSW010000022.1:0-2695 GCA_036446375.1 Desulfobacterales bacterium
CCATGCAACGATAGGTGCAGACCTGCTTACGGACTACGGCATCCAACTGCCTGAGCTGTCCGAAAAAACGCAGGCCCGACTGCGGGAAATCCTGCCTGCGTCCGCATCGGTTACCAATCCAGTCGATGTGGCGGGAGGGACCGACTCAGACCCCGGCATCTTTGCAGACTGCGCCAAAGCAATTCTTAAAGATCCGGCTGTCGGCGGACTTCTCATTGTCGGCCTGTTTGGTGGATATGGCATACGGTTTGACAAAAGCCTTACGATTGGTGAAGAAGACGCTGCCCACAGGCTCGGGAAGATGGTTAAGAAGAGGAATAAGCCCATTCTCGTTCACAGCCTTTACAGTTCATATAATTCCCACCCGCTGGAGCTGCTGAGACACTATAACATTCCGGTTCACGATTCTCTTGATATTTCCTGCAAATGCATAGCATCCCTCTGTCAGTATGGCGAGTATCTGGCTGCCTACCATGCAAAGAGCAATTTTGTTTTTAACTGGCGTGCAAAGGCCAAAAGTAAAGGCGAAGAAATCATCGGACAGGCCCTCAGCGAGAACCGCAGTGTCCTGTTTGAAAACGAAGCAAAACAACTGATAAAGATGCATGGGGCTCCAACGTCGGTGGGGAATATTGCACGGACCGAAAAAGAGGCGATCCAATTGGCTCACGACATCAAGGGGTGTGTCGTCTTGAAAATCGTATCACCCGATATCCTGCACAAAAGTGATGCGAGAGGTGTAATGCTGAACCTGCGGTCTGAAAAGCAAGTCAGAAAAGCATTCAATACCATCATCGCCAACGCGAAAGCATACCGTCCGCACGCGGATATAAGGGGTGTCTTGGTTACGCCCATGGCCGGGATGGGACTTGAGGTCATTATCGGCACCAAGATTGATGAGCAATTCGGTCCTGTTATCATGTATGGTCTCGGCGGGATCATGGTCGAAATCATGCGGGACGTCACCTTCTGGGTGCTTCCCCTCGGACCCTCCTCATCTAAAAGGATCATCGATGATACCCGATCCTCTGTGATTCTTAAAGGGGTAAGGGGCCAGGAAGGATATGACAGGAAATCGTTGAGAAAGCTTTTGCAGATGTGCTCAGAACTTGTGGAATCCTATCCTGAAATTGAAGAAATGGATCTGAATCCGGTTATTCTATACCGGAACGGATTGGATGTTGTGGACGCAAGAATTATTCTGAAAGAAGACCTGAATAAAACAACTGCCCGCAGAACGGAAAGCACAGAGCCGGTTCTTGACGTGGGAGCATATGCCCTACCCCGGAACCAGCGGGGAATGGATCATCCCCCCGTCTCTTTATAGCGAAACCGGGGGGGGCTTCAATCCGGTCGGCACATGTGCCGGATTCCTATTTCACAGGAAATGAAATCGCAAAGACATTGTTGTTTTCAGCGACAGTCGTGGGCCCTTCCTCTACCTCACCCATAGGGTAGTCTCTCGTAGGCGTATCAACAACAGCCAGAAAGTACCCGGCCCATGTTCCCACAGAGCCTACATACTCCCATTCAACGACTTGTTGCCTGTTAGGCTCTATTGCGTCAATGGAAATAGATTCTGGAAATATGGCGCCAAATCCGACAGGTAACGCATTGTTTGTTTTGAAAAGTTTGACAGGGATTGGGCCTTCGGCCCTTCTGGTTCCAATATTCTTCACATAGACGCGTACACCGAAAGCAGGAAATTGTGCGGTGCCGGTTCGGAAGAACTCCATGTCTTTGATTACCAGGTCCGGCATCTCATCTGACATTCTGTCGGACATTTCATCGGACATCCGTCTTTGTCTCTGAGCACGCCCCCGATCGTTCTTCTGCGCACGCCTCTTATCCTGTCTGGGCTCTGCCCTTATCAGCCCCCCTTTTCTCTGAACAGGTGCCGCATTTGAGGCACAGGAAGTAAATGCGAAAGAAATGGCCATCATGATACAAAGAACGGCTACAACACTGGAACTCCTTCGATAATGTGCATCATCGTTCATCTCAAACCTCCTCATTGGTCATCTTGCGGTTTAGGCTGCCGCCAGTGAATGCTCCTTTTGTCAAAAAGGGTTGATTATTGACAATAATGCTGAACAGTGATAGGATCTGCAAGTTATTCTTCCCCGTGCGCGATCGAAGATATTCGGATAAAATTACACTGTAATTTGTCAGGCAACGGCTTTGACGACGAAGGACGCAATGCAAATGTCGGCGGTCCACATCATCGGTCCGAATGAACTGCAAAATAAGCTCCTGCAGGCATTTCTCGAAAAAGAAACGGGCCTCACCTGCACCTCCGGTTCGAAGATGGATGTAAAAGCAGATGACTTTGACCCGGAAGTACACTCCCTGATTCTATACGATTGTCTGGGTTCGGATCCTGCTGAGCTATGGGCTGTGCTTGAAACAGGATCAAACAATGGCTTATCTGCATGCAGTATCGCCCTTCTAAATACGCTTCCGGAAACCGGAGACGAAAAGGATTTCATTGATCAAGGTATTCGGGGTGTATTTCACAATGGTGAACCGCTGAAGCTGCTCGCCAAGGGTGTCCAAGCTATCCTGGATGGGGAGATGTGGTATTCACGAAAAACATTGTCTGAAACGATAACGGATCCGGATCGAAGCAGAAAAACACCATCGGCAGCGGCAAGTACCATTACGGCCAGGGAAAGAGAGATCCTCATCGAAATTG
>JAZFSW010000023.1:0-2116 GCA_036446375.1 Desulfobacterales bacterium
GTACCACACGCCGGATTTCCTCCTCGGCGGTAATCGCATCAGAAAAGGGCCGGGTCGATTCCCCACCGATATCCAGGATATCGGCACCCGCTGCAACAAGTTTTTCACCGTGAGCCACGGCCTCTTCGACGGTAAAATAACGCCCGCCGTCTGAAAATGAATCCGGCGTGACATTCAGGATCCCCATGATACAGGTTCGTCTGCCGAGCTCCAGCTGGTAATCACCCCAGCGGATCGTGTAGGGCAACCTTGGCTTCACGAAGGACCGATCTTTCCTGACGCCGAATCCTGGCTGTCTTGATCCGTTGACACCGTATCAGACGGCAGTGTCAATCCGGGCCTCATGGATCGGATAAGCGCATCCACCTCGGCACCCGAGAGGGTCTCTTTTTCCATCAAAAGCTCGGTCAGTTTATGGAGAATGTCGATGTTTTCTTCCAGAACGGTCTTTGCCCGGCTGTACGCTCTCTTAACGAGGGTGTTGACTTCTTCATCGATTTTCCGCGCCGTTTCTTCGGAGTAATCCCTGTGCTGGGATATCTCCCGCCCGAGAAAGATCTGCTCTTCATTCTTGGCATAGGACAACGGCCCCAGATCGTCACCCATGCCCCAGGTGCAGATCATGGTCTGGGCCAGTTGGGTCGCCTGTTTGAGGTCGTTTTCGGCGCCGGTGCTAATGCGCTGAAATACGACCTCTTCAGCAACGCGCCCACCAAAAGAGATGGCCAGTTCGCTTTCAAGCTGGTCTTTGAATTTGAAATCACGTTCCTGGGGTAGAAACCAGGTGATGCCGGCCGCCGTTCCCCTGGGAACAATCGTAATCTTATTCAGTGGATCGGTTTCCGGTAAGAACAGCGCGACCAGCGCATGTCCCCCCTCATGATAGGCGGCGGTTTTTCTGTCTTCCTCGGACATCACCTTGGACTTGCGCTCCAGACCCATGCAGACTTTGTCTTTTGAGTCCTCCAGGTCGATCATCTCGATGCGGTCCTTCTCGCGTTTGGCGCCGAGCAACGCCGCTTCGTTGACAAGATTTTCCAGATCGGCACCGGAAAATCCGGGAGTTCCCCTTGCCAAGACAGACACATCCACATCCGGTCCGATGGGGGTCTTCTTCATGTGCACCTTGAGAATGCCTTCGCGGCCCTTGATGTCAGGCAGGGGAACGACCACCTGTCTATCGAAACGGCCGGGACGCAGGAGCGCCGGATCGAGTACATCGGGGCGGTTTGTCGCGGAAATCAGGATCACACCTTCGTTGGATTCAAACCCATCCATTTCAACCAGCAACTGGTTTAGGGTCTGCTCTCTCTCGTCATGGCCGCCACCTAAACCGGCACCCCGGTGACGCCCCACAGCATCGATCTCGTCGATAAATATGATACACGGCGCATTCTTCTTCCCCTGAGCAAAGAGATCCCTAACCCGGGATGCACCCACACCGACAAACATTTCCACAAAATCCGACCCGCTGATGCTGAAGAAAGGAACATCGGCTTCTCCTGCAATGGCACGGGCCAGAAGGGTCTTGCCTGTCCCCGGTGCTCCCATCAGTAAAACCCCTTTCGGTATCCGGCCACCAAGACGGGTGAATTTCTTGGGATCTTTCAGAAAATCGATGATCTCCTCCAATTCTTCTTTCGCCTCGTCAATGCCCGCCACATCGACAAAAGTGACCTTGGTGGATGAATCGGACTGAAGGCGTGCCCGACTCTTGCCGAAAGACATCGCTTTCCCGCCACCGGACTGCATTTGACGCATAAAGAAGACCCAGACCCCGATCAACAGGAGCATGGGAAGCCACGAGATAAGCACAGACATATACCAGGGACTATCCGACGGGGGTTTTGCTGCGATAACCACGTCTTTTTGTCTCAGGATCTTGATGAGATCGCCATCCTGGGGAGCAAATACCGTGTAATGGTTCCGATTGATATCGGTTATAAAGAGCTCCTGGCCTTGGATAACGACATTGGCAATGCGTTCATCATCCACCATAGCAAGAAATTCAGAATAGCTGATGGGTTCCTCAGACAAGGTCTGCGTGTTAAACAAATTATAAATCATGATCATCACCAAAGTAATGACCAGCCAAAGGGATAGATTCTTGTAAAAC
>JAZFSW010000024.1:0-4294 GCA_036446375.1 Desulfobacterales bacterium
GTCCATGGATTAATCCTGCGGACGGACGGCTCCTGTCAAAGCCTGGAGAAATCGGACCGCTCTGACCGCGTCGGAACGCCATGCAGATCAGCTATGGTTCTTCTTTCACTTACCTATACTATATAATTGATATTATTCGCAGAACACCCTAATCTTATCACCGTCTCCTGAGTCGACATTGATCGCCATTTCCGATAGGCTCAGGAGTATCTCATCGATGTCTTCCTTCTTGATATTATTGAGATCGATGTTGATCCCTTTCTCGGATAGATGGTCATTGACCTTGTCTGCAACTGCAGGTGGCATCAGCGATGAGAATCTGATGCCGGCCTTCAATAGACTGAGGGGAATACGAATATCGACGTTGTCACCGTCTTTTGAATCCACCGTTACACGGAAGAATTTGGGTATGCCTTTCTTCTGATCCTGCACCAATGCACCGGAAGAACCGGATTTCTCCTGAGCCAGCGCCACGGCATCCAATAGCGCTTCGGCTTCGGAAGCGGTAATCTTCCCACTTGCCACCATATCCAGTATTCGCTTTCTTTCCTCGCTCATATCTCTCTCCTCTCGTCAGTGAAAAACAACCACTACAGATGTACGTTTCTGTCGATTCTCAACCCGAACGGCCAATCCTTTCAAAGCACATAGCACCTCAATGAGGACCGGTGCCGCTTCCGATGTCACGGTCCACTTGCCGGTGACTTTCATTGCGATTATCAGCACGCCCGCGAGCGGCCACACCACAAAGAAAGGCAGCCATATGGAAAGTATCTTCTTGCCGGCTTCTACAATTCGAATACGTATCGTTGACGGTGGTTTCATCGCTAGATCAACCTTTCTGCCGCTTCATCGGCCGTGATCTCCCCCCGTTCAAGTTGGTCGAGTACCACTTCTCTGGAAGAAACAGTTGTAATTTCGACAAACGCCAACTTCTCGGCAATCTTTTTCAGTCGTGCCTTTACCGTTGGATAGCTAATACCGAAGGCCTCTTCCATCTGTTTTATCGATCCATGGAATCGGACAAACATCGCCACAAAGACCTGATCATTGTAGGATAGCTGTGCCAGAGGGGGCAATTCAAAATTCCCTTCAATGGCGATATCGGTGTCTTTTACCTGAACCCGGTTGATAGTGAAGGTTTTGCCACCAGTCAGGCCTGTCAATTCGTCCCATCCTGAAGTCATAGAACTCTCCCAATATTAAGTTTTTCAATAAAAATACATATATTAATTAATTTTATCAAGTGTCAAATTGAATATATTGATATACGCCAGACATGAGGGCAATGGGAACGAAAGGTGAGCGGATAGCGGTGGGGATCATCACAGGTCCCTTTGCGCAGGGCTTCGTTAAAACAAAAAGGGGGCGACAGCCATAGCTGCACCCCCCTTTTGTCATCGCTCATTTCGCTCTCTAGTTCAAGATGGTCTCATAACAAACCGCAATTCCCCAATTCCTCAATTCCCCTATCTTTCTTCTTCTCTAATCCGTGTAATCTGTGTAACCTGCCCGACATCGCTCTCGCTCAGTTGAGGCGGGCGGGTCCGTGGATCCCAATCTCTATTTCACTATTCCCAGAATCTCTCGGGTTTCTTCCGCACTGGCGACATCACGACCGACGTCACGAGCAATATCGGCCAACGCCTTAATCAGTTCGCCGTTGTTTTTCGCACGGTCGCCGTTGGGAAGATAGAACGTGTCTTCCAGGCCGGATCGAACATCGCCGCCCAATTCCAAAGCACCACGATGCAAATCCCATATTTCCGCCCTGCCGACGGCAATCGTGTGCCAGTGGCTACCGGGCAACATCTCATCGACAAGCAGCGGCAGCCACGATTTCTTAGCAGGTTGCCCGCTGGCAACACCCATGACCAGAGAGATATGGGGATCTCCCTCAAACATACCGGCCTTCTTATACATGGCAACGCTTCGCACAATTCCGCTATCGAAGCATTCGAATTCAGGGACAATATTGAGCTTATGCATAACGTCAAGAAATCGGCCGACCTTTTCAACAGAATTATCGAAGATATGGGGCGGCCAGGCCCACTCCCCGTTGCTTCTCTGCTTGAGATAGTTGAGTGTACCGGCATTGCAGGCCGCGATTTCAGGCTTCACCGCTTCCATACAGGCAACGGGTCCTGAAATATCATCTCCCCCGACACCGGTACTCTGGTTGATAATCATTTGGGGTACGCGGGCCTTGATGGCATCGACAATCGATGTGACAACACCCACATCCCAGGTTCCCATATGACCCATTCCGGGTCGTTGATCCCTGAAATGACAGTGGACAATCGTTGCCCCTTCATTCCATACCTGTTCAGCGGCATCGGCCATCTCTTCTGGCGTTACCGGAACATTGTGGGTGGCCGGATTCGTCAAAACACCGGTAAGCGCACAAGTCAAAATAGCTTTGTCACTCATTACGATTCTCCTTTGGTTTGTGAAATGTGATTCCGGTGACCGTTTACAAGCTGCGCCCGCCCGTCTCGCCTGAGGCGAAGCCGATGGCGCGCAGGTAGCCGCAATCACGCCGAAGCGTGACGTAACCCCGCCGTTCACCGATCAAGTAGGCGGCGCCGTGTGGTTCTTCGCCCGGGCCGGCAGTTTCTCGCTCTTATTCCGGGTCATATTCAGCGCGTGGATAATCTTTTTCCGGGTGTCTTTCGGAAGGATCAGTTCATCGGCAATGTGTGCGGTCCACGTGTGTGCCACGTCAAAGCCGTCAACCTTTTCCCGAGGACGACTCAAATACGCATCGTAGGCACCATCTTCGATACCCTTACCATATACCTTACGATAATCGAGAGTGGAGGCCTCGATACCAAATTGGGCAATGGGCCAGACATACGTAACGTCGGCACCCAGGCTTTTCATTCCGCCCATAATCAAGCCGCCCGCATCGGCGTAGCATTCTCGAATGACAACGCTGATCTTGGGAACGGTGGTCGTCGCATAGACATCCGTGATCTTGCCGTAGTGCCGAAGCAATCCGATGGCTTCCTCCGATTCTCCCGGCAACACAGGCGGGGTATCGACCAGATTGACCAGGGGGAGACCATAGGCGTCAAGCACCTGCAAGAATCGATAGTATTTGTCGCAGGCATTTATCGACAGCATGCCTCCCGGATGCATGGGATTATTGGCCACCAGTCCCACAGACTCCCCGTTGAACCGGCAAAAACAGGTGATAAGTTGCTTGGCATACCCTTCCTTGATCTCCAGATAGTCGCCGCCATCGACAATCTCTTTAATCACATCGTGCATATCGTAGGTTTCGCTCAAATCGTCGGGAACAAGATGGGTCAACACATCGGTCTCCCGATCGGCCGTGTCGATCTGATCCCACCGGGGTGGCTTCTCTCTGTAGTTGCTGGGCAGGTACTGGAGCAATTCCCGGCAAAGCTTGATCGACTCCTCATCGTCCTCGCCGACCATTTCTGCCGATCCACTGAGCTCCATATGGTAATCCGCACTACCGATTTCCTTGGTGAGCACTTCCCTTGTGGCTGCCTGCGTCTGGCGCGGACCCCCGATCCACATATTGGCCGACACCCGACTCATGATGATAAAATCACACAGGGTCGGTAGATATGCACCGCCGGCGATACATGGCCCCATCAGAACGGTGATCTGGGGAATATTCCCCGAATAGAGTGACTCGAGCCTGAATTGCCAGTCGATACCGAGAGCGCCCACATCCCTATGCCCCAACCGGCCTCCGGAGCAGTCGAGCAGATGCACCATGGGGATTCCCCATTTGGCTGCCAGCATTATCGATCTTGTCGTTTTGATACCGTGCTGACCTCCCGTAGACCCCCCGAGAACCGTAAAGTCACTGGCATATACCATGACAAGACGTCCATGAACCCGGACCGTTCCGATAACCGCGCCATCGCAGGGCGCAACAGACTTACGACCGTCACTACGCTCGCCGGTGGTTCCTACACAGGATCCTTGCTCCTCAAACGTGCCGGGGTCCGCCAGGATATCGATCCGCTCCCGGGCGGTGAGTTTCCCCCGATTGTGCTGACGCTCGATATGTTGGGTACCACCGCCGAGAAGATTCTTTTCCTGGATGCCATGGTACCGCTGTATTGCTTCTTCCATTCGTTTTCCCATCTCAACCTCCCAGCCCCGGTAAACCGGTATGAATGCCACGAAGACACAAAGGCACAAAGAATAGCCATCTATTGCAGTTTATCTTCGTGTCTTTGTGTCTTCGTGGCAATATAGTTCTTTCAGTTAGACCCCCGCAAACAAAACATGGTTTCTGAATCCACGTGCT
>JAZFSW010000025.1:0-3746 GCA_036446375.1 Desulfobacterales bacterium
ACCAACGTCATGCCCAATTCGTCATTCAGTTCCAGAAGTAGATTGTGGATCTGCTTATGGTTCTGTTCATCAAGATTTCCCGTCGGTTCATCGGCAAGCAGAACCGTGGGTTTCAATACAAGCGCTCTTGCCAAAGCAACCCGCTGTTGCTCTCCTCCCGAGAGCTTATCGACCCGGTGGGTCAACCGGTCTTTCAACCCGACCCGAATCAGTATCGACTCTGCTGCCCCGCCGGCTTCCTGCTTACGCCATCCGTTAATCAGTGCCGGCATCATCACATTTTCAACAGCGCTGAATTCGGGTAGAAGGTGATGGAACTGAAATACAAACCCGATGGTCTCATTCCGAAATCGAGCAAGCCTTATGTCGTCAAATTGAAACACATCGTCTCCCCGGTACAGCATCGTCCCCCTATCCGGTCGGTCAAGGGTACCGAGAATATGCAGTAGCGTTGATTTTCCAATACCCGAGGCACCAACAACAGCAAGGGTTTCTCCCGCATCCAGGTCCAGATCCATCCCGCTGAGTATCTCCAGCCGTGCCTCATTGGTACTGAAACCTCTGCTCAGTCCTCTTGCGGTAATCAGATTCCCCGATGCTGACCCCGCGTTGTTTTCATGGGACGCTCTGGTTGAACCGGAATTACCCATACCGTATCGCCTCAACCGGATTGAGTTTGGACGCCTGGCGTGCCGGATAAAGGGTTGCCAGGAAACAGATCGTCAGCGCTGCTAGAGCAATCAGAAACACCCCAGAAAAATCCAATAGAACCGGAAGGGTCGTTATATAGTATACATCATCGGGAAGCTCAATAAACTTGTAGTGCCGAAGCAGCATACACAGCAAAACGCCCAGCGCTGTGCCCAATGCAACCCCGACGGTACCGATAGCCATCCCCTTGAAGATAAATATTCTTCTGATGCTTCTACTGTTTGTTCCCATCGCCTTTAATATGGCGATATCCTTTGTCTTTTCCATCACCATCATAATAAGCGTGCCGGCGATATTGAATGCCGCCACAAGGACAATCAATGCGAGTATGACAAACATGGCGATCTTTTCCAGTTTGAGCGCAGAAAACAGATTTCGATTCATCTGCATCCAATCATCCGCCCAGAAGGGGGGGGCCAGATCGGCCACAATACGTTGAGCAATGTCTCTGGCCTGATAGATACTGTCCACGCGAACCTCAATACCGGTAATCGTATCACCACTGCGAAGCGCCTTCTGCGCGTCATTGAGATGAACAAAGGCCAATGCACCATCATATTGATAGACACCGGTGGCAAATATATCTGCAACCTGAAACCGCTTCATCCCCGGCAGGTGCCCGATCGGTGAAATCGTGCCCCGGGGGGTTATCATATGGACCGAATCGCCTTTAATAACCCCGAGACGCCCCGCCAGCTCCTTTCCCAGAATGATCTTCGGCGTTGCGATAGATAACGTCTGGCCGGAAGGGATATCCGTCCTTGCCAGGGAATCACTGGAAAAGGATTTAAATACGCTGCCGGCCGTCGCAGGATCAATCCCCTTGATCATCGCACCGGATGCACCGGATATAGACCGGAGCATTATCTGACCATCGATAAACGGCGTGGCCGCTGTAACCCCACCGATCTTCCCCACCCGTGTAACAATCGGATCATAGTCTGAAAAATCACCATGACGCTTCACCACGACATGTGCCGAAACCCCGAGTATGCGGGACTTTAGATCAGACTCAAAGCCGGCCATAACGGAAATAACCACGATCAAGGCCATAACCCCTATCGCAACCCCGGCAATGGAGAGCAGTGTGATTAAAAAAATGAACCTGCCGTCCTGCTTAGTTCTGAAATAACGCTCACCGATGAAGACTTCAAACCTCATGGTTGCTCTTTTATGATACTACCCAAAAGGGTCCTAGCCAGCATTCTGCTGGCTTAAGCCTTCTAAAGCCCTATACTGAACGCTGAACGCTGAACACTTAGCCCAGTTTCTTCAACTATCAGCCTAATCGCTGTTCAGGCCAGAGGGCCGATGATATCTTAGCCTTGATACCGCCGTTTTGCGTCATGGGTGGCAGATCATCTACCCCCCGTTTACCGGCTTCATATGGGGAAACAGAATTACCTCGCGAATGGAAGCCGAATCCGTTAGCAGCATGACCAACCGGTCAATCCCGATGCCTTCACCGGCACAAGGCGGAAGTCCGTATTCCAGGGCCTCAATATAATCCCGGTCCATGTAGTGGGCTTCGTTATCGCCGGCGTCCCTGTCGGCAACCTGTTGCAGGAAACGAGCTTCTTGATCCTCCGGATCGTTGAGCTCTGAAAACCCATTGGCTATCTCGTAACCGGCAATAAACAATTCAAAACGCTCGGCAAGAGACGAATCGCTATCGGATCTTCTGGAAAGGGGAGAGACCTCTACGGGATAGCCGGTGATGAACGTGGGTTGCATGAGCTTTGGCTCTACGAGAACATCAAACAGTTTGGTAATGAGCTTTCCGATCCGGCCGGTTTTTGACAGGGAGATGCCATGGGATGCAGCAAAATCGATAAGGGTCTGTCGATCGGACAGAACTTCGGGGTCCACGCCCCCGATGGTCTCCAGAGCATCGGTAAGGGTCATCCGCTGCCATTTTTCACCCAGATCAATCCGGACATCCTGGTAGGTAAAGCTGTCTGATCCGGTTACCTCCAGGGCCACCTGGCGAAACATCTCTTCTGTAACGTCCATCAGATCCTGATACGTGGCATATGCCTGGTAAAATTCGAGCATGGTAAATTCAGGGTTATGTCGTGTGGAGACCCCTTCATTTCTAAAATTGCGATTGATTTCAAACACCCGCTCGAATCCACCGACCACGAGTCGCTTCAGATAGAGCTCGGGGGCAATCCGCAGGAAAAGATCCATCCCCAATGCATTATGATGGGTTTTGAAAGGCATGGCCTCAGCACCACCGGGAATCGAATGCATCATCGGCGTTTCAACCTCAAGAAAAGCCCGATCGATGAGAAACATACGCAACACCTGGATGATCTGGCTCCGTTTCAAGAAGATGTCCCGGACCTCTGAATTCATCACCAGATCGATATAACGCTGACGATACCGCTTCTCAGGATCCTTCAGCCCATGAAACTTCTCCGGTAGCGGGCGGGTCGACTTACACACCAGGGTCAGTTCCTTGACCAGCAGGGTCCACTCCCCTGTCTTTGTCTTAAACGCCCCGCCCTTCAGACCGACGAAATCACCGATATCGAGCTGTTTGAAGATGCCATAGGCCTCCTCGCCCACCTGATCTTTCCTCACATAGGCCTGCATCGGTCCGGTCCGGTCTCGGAATCGTATAAAGGCAGCCTTGCCGAACCGGTTTATCGCCATCATGCGTCCGGCAGTGATAAACATCGGGTCTTCTTCCGAAATCGATTCGGCAGACACCTCAATGGCCGTCCGGATATCCTCAACCGTGTGTGACACATCAAAATCATTCGGGAACAGGTTGATGTTCTGCTCCTTCAGAGCAGCATTTTTCTTCTTCCGTTGGGTTATAATATCACTTGTCTTTTCCATCACCATCCAGCGCCATATGCCTTCCAATAGGATTGACAGCCTCAAGGACAGGCCGCCATCGTTCCGACACATGCGGGACCCGTCAATCAATCGACTAAAACTGTTCTGACTATCCTATTTACCCAAATCTGTCAACCTTGATGGCGTCGTAGAAAGTCTCCATCTACGGCGTTATAGCGTTTGGCCAG
>JAZFSW010000026.1:0-2295 GCA_036446375.1 Desulfobacterales bacterium
GATTCATCAAGATGCCACTGAAGCAGAACTATTGGAGGTAGCTCAATGGGCCGGCATGACAACCCTTCTTGAAGATGCCTTGTCAAAAGTAAAGGCAGGTATCACGACCTTTGAAGAGGTTATCCGCGTGCTTGGGGTACAGAACAGTGTTGATATCCAATGCCCCCATTGCGATGCGCATCTGGATGAGTGGTTTAGATTCTGTCCTTTTTGCGGAGACGCCGTTAGGTTACGTTGTGACAAATGCAATAGGTCCATGGCTACCGCCTGGAATAATTGCCCCCATTGCGGACAGGCACAACAGTCACAAGACAATACTGCGGTGTCGGATGGTGGCACCAAAGCAGCTTGAAAGCGATGCTGAGAGCAACCGGATCAAGGTGAAGAATCGGGAATCGGGGGTGTTTGATAGCTGTGTAGCTGGTTGTCTTTCTATTGTGAGAACCATTTGCAGAGGCCGGAAGTCAGTAAAGAATTCTGGCCCAGAGGACCAGGATTCTTTACATCATGTTGAATTGAGGCATTTCGGGCCTCTCTGCAGGTGGATAGCAGCAATGGCAGGTCATGGCGGTAAAATGATCGCCATTCCAATGACTTAGGCAGATTATCGAAGAGTTTCTCCACCTGTCCCGCAAATTTGCAGGACAGGGATTCCATCTCATGGGTGATACGCGATCCCCTCGCTTTGCTGCGTCTCATGGAATCGAGCTTCCCCAGTAGTGTTCTCACCCGAATGAGTTCGGGGCAAGAAACCAATACTTGAAATCTTCTCTCTGCGTTCTCTGCGGCTCTGCGGTGAGAGGATCCAAGCATTTCAGAGAAATGCGCTTCTTGTTCAGTTTCTCTTTCGATCAGACCGCTATTTGTCCATACCCAGTAGTTCCCGGTCTTTCTCCATGAAGTAGACCCATGTGTTGCGGGACATGAGGCAATAATCCTGACTGGCGATTTCCTCAAGAAGTTCAAGATGTAGTTTTCGTCCCCGCGAATTTTCCGGGTCGGCCTTTAGCAGAACATCCAGTACCTGGATCGCCAACTGGGCTTTGCCCTCTTCCATAAGGCTTGCAGCCCGGTTGAGGATTGCCTCCGGCCCGCCTATCAGGTCAAATATTTCCGCGTTGACTTCCTTATCCGGCCGGGGAAGCAGGTGGGACGGGTTGTGGTCAAAGTAACCATGGTACCAGCGATAGATATTGTAGACAGCAAATTCCGGTCGGGAGTACACAAAGGCAAGATAAGGACTGTCTTTCAGGTGTTCCGGAAGGCTAACCATATGGATCATCTCGTCCAGGGGAATGTCCCGGTTAATCAGATCAACGACCTGGTCGTGTATGGAATAGATCGCCTCTATATTTGCATCCAGCACCTCGATGGCATCTTTTCCCTGGTAGACCGCCCGGCCACCGTGGGCGATGAGCAGCTCCGGATGCTTATCCCGGATATCTTCCAGCGCCCGGGCCCACGGCAGGGCAAAGCGAGTTGGCTTGAAGGGATTGCCGATGTTCGGGAACCCGGCGATGATAAGGTCGCCGACAAAGACCGCCTTGATCTCCGGGACATGGACCCATACCGCATCATCCGTCTCTGCCCGGGCATGATAAAGCTCAAATGTTTTGCCGCCGAGCTGAAAGGTCAGGGATTCATCGAAGGTTCGGGTCGGTTCGACAAAGTCGGGTTGGACATCGGGTCTGAAAGGAACGTTGAACTGGATGGCGGTGATGCGCGACCGGTGCTCGGAAAGAATGCGATACCCTTCCAGCCGATCCGGTAGAAGGCGCTGGGCAATGATCTCAGCCCCATCTTCCTTAAACGCTGCCGCACCACCGACATGATCGCCATGCCCGTGGGTGTAGATAATGTGCTTTATCGGGCCGCCGGTTTCGAGTATCTTATCCCGCAGCTGTTCGCCCTGAACCGGAGCCATCAGCGTATCCACGAGCACGGTTCCTTCCGTTGTGTTTACCCAGGAAGCATTGGCAATGGGAATCCTCGCCACGCCCACATCGGGGTGCGGCTGTTCAAAAGCCACGTTTCTCGCGCGAAGAACCTGCATCGCCTGACCTTTCCCGGCTGTCAATGTTGCCTTGAGAATACCATCTCTGGTTTTTCCCTGTGCTTCTGGTGACGTGTTATCGGAATCCTGCATCTCAAGTTCTCCTGTCAATAGTTGATGGCGTCGTAAAAAGTCTCCATCTACGGCGTTATAGCGTTTGGCCAGACGTTCGACATACGGCATGTATGCCTTCACGCCTAGCCAACCACTATGCCTTGTATATGAAGATTTCTACTTAGCCA
>JAZFSW010000027.1:0-3877 GCA_036446375.1 Desulfobacterales bacterium
GCCGCTCCTACCGAACCCACCTCAATATCCGCATCGATCTGGCTCGAATGCCTCTTATGAAACATTAAGGGCTCGGCGTTGGATGATCGGTTGCGTCACGCCATGGCGTGATTGGGTCTTTGCCGCAA
The DNA here is from genome assembly GCA_036446375.1 of Desulfobacterales bacterium. Lineage (GTDB taxonomy): Bacteria > Desulfobacterota > Desulfobacteria > Desulfobacterales > JAZFSW01 > JAZFSW01. The sequence goes on from JAZFSW010000027.1 coordinate 129, forward strand.
CCCACGTACGACCGCCGAAACGAGCTGCGCAACCCCGACCGATTGACGTTGTCTCTTCTTTTATCTGACCGGCTGTGGTTCGGTAGGACCATCTATAACTATCCGTATATTCAATAGATATGTTTTTTTGTTTGACATCCAAGCCCAATGGCGATTTAATTTGGATAGTGTCCATTCAGGAATGAGGGCTATTGCTGCAGATTGCAGACGGGCATCCTGTGGGACTCTTCGGGTGGGCTATGATTACTATTTTCTGCCACAGAGAACACGGAAGCGATCGCTGATTATCATGCTGGAAGTTGACAAAGCCACCATAGAGAAGACAACGCGTTGTGTGAGCGACTTTAAATGCCTTTCCAATTCGGGTCGCAACCTATGCCCTGCCGAGATCAATGTCGACAATGTCGGTATTTTTGTGAATCTGAACGCCGCTTCAGACTGTGCCTACAAGGTCCCGTTTGGCAGCTCTCATATATGCAAATGTCCTGTCAGGCGCGAGATATATCAACGGTATGGCATATAGGTTCACTGGCTATCTTCACCGGTCTATCCGGGTCAGACGTACGTGCTGCTCTTCATCCCGACGCCGATATCCTGGCGCATAATCACGTTGACCAATGCCGGTTTACCGGACGCAAATGCCCTCTCCAGGGCAGGGCCGATCTCTTCGGGCCGCTCGCAAAACTCCCCATGCCCGCCCATGGCTTCGACAATCTTGTCATAACGGGTAAAATTGAGTTTCGTGGCGACAAGGCGTTTTTCTCCATAGAGCGCTGCCTGTGGTCGTATCATCTGACCCCAGACACCGTCTACGCCGACAATACCCACAATGGGCAAGTTGAAACGTATCGCTGTGTCAAATTCAAAGCCATTCAGGCCGAATGACCCATCACCATAGATAATCAGCACGCGTTTTTCCGGCTTGGCCACCTGGGCGGCAAGGGCGAACGGCATACCCACGCCCAGTGTTCCCAGGGGACCGGGATCCATCCAGCAATTTTCGGCAGGCATCGGGAGCACTTTGGCTGCCTGGGCAACGATATCCCCCCCATCACCGATCAGGATCATATCCTTATCGACAACGAAATCCCGAATCTCCCGGCACAATCGGAGCGGATCGATGGGTATTTCGTCCGAGTTGAGTCGTGCGGCAAAATCAGCCTCCAGCGATGCTTCACGTTCGATCAGCTGGTCCCGCCAGTTGCTGTGATCCATGGCGATACCGGTTTCGTCCATTCGCTGCATCAACAGATCGAAGCTGGCCGCCAGGTTGCCGACGATGGCTGCATCGGCAGATCTATTGGTACCAATGAGCTCGTTTTCGATATCAATCTGGATGATTCTCGCGTCTTTTGGAATGGTACGCCCGTAATTGAGGCGGAAATCAAGCAGCACGCCGGCACAGATAAACAGATCACATCCTTGAATCGCTTCTTTTCGGACACGGTTCAACAGCTCGGGGGTTCCCGGCTTTACCGTTCCCCTGCCCATGCCGTTAACAAATGTGGGGATATGGATCTTTTCAATGAATTCTTGAAGGGCGCTTGCTGCGTTGGACCATTTGACGCTGGTGCCCGCCATTATCACCGGATTCTTTGCATCCTTGAGGATACCAAGCGCCGCATCTACATCAGATACTGCCGGCATCAAGACCGGTTGCGCCGATCGTATTTTCGGAAAGCGTACCTTATCTGAGTCCACCGACCTGCCTAGGACATCCACGGGTATCTCCAGGAATGCCGGACCGGGATTACCGGACACCGCATGACGAATGCCCATTTCAATATAATCGGGAATGCGTCGTGTGTCATAACAGGTATCCGCCCATTTGGTGATGGGCTTCATGACGCTGACATGATCCATTTCCTGGAGCGATCCGCGCCGAAGATTGTTAAACGGCCCCTGTCCGCCGATGACAAGAATGGGGCTGTTGGCGCGCCACGCGTTGGCCACCCCTGTGGTGCCATCGGTAACGCCGGGTCCGGCGGTGAGGACTGCGCAGCCGATCTTGCCCGGGTTCAGGCGACTCCATGCGTCAGCCGCATGTACCGCTGCCTGTTCATGGCGGACATCAATAACCTTGATACCTTCATCGAGACAGCCATCATAGATCGCCATCACATGTCCGCCACAGAGCGTAAAGATACACTCCACTCCGGCCTCCTTAAGTGCGCGTGCAGCCAATTGTCCGCCATGCATTTCCATACTGACCTCCATCTACTGATTGATGTTCTTTCTAAAAACAGACAGCCAACCCACCTGAAATTCCAATTTCCGTTGGGTTTCTCTTTTCGCCAGAACCAATACAGGAAACACAGGATTGTGTCAATTGCGGTCAAAGGCAATGCAGTCAAAGGAAAGAAACATTGATTTTGTGGCAGCATTCGCGATAGATATCTCTTGAGGATTGACGCTGTTTGAGACCCGGTACGATGTTTGGGAGGGAAGACACATGTGTTCCCTTTGGCCCAGCATAGGAGAGAATCTGTGGCGTATATAAAAAGTGTTGAGGAACAGATCAAAGCGGCCATGGCAAGGGGAGAGTTTGACAACCTTCCGGGAAAGGGAAAGCCGCTCGATCTTGAAACCTATTTCAAAACACCCCCCCACCTGAGAATGGCATTCCATATTCTCAAAGGTTCGGGCTATCTTCCCTACGAGCTGACCTTGAGGAAAGAAATCGAAGACCTGAAAGCGCAACGGGAAGCCACTGAAGATGATGTCGAACAGAAACGACTCGATACCGAAGTTGTCCAGAAGACAGCGCTTTATAACATGGCGCTTGAACGGAACCGGTCCGTAGAATGAACACGTATGAGCAATGCCTCTGGCTGAGCCACATCCGGTCTGGTCGCCAAAGAAACCAAATTCTCTCGCAAAGACGCCGTTCGGCAGACTCACGGCCCTGAGCCAGGTCGAAGGGCAAGGACGCAAAGAAAAGACATAGGGAAATGGTGTCAGGTGTCAGTAAGGGCCTCTAAAGAGATGTCCTGCACACTTACAAACTGGAGGAACTCTAGGTGCAGCAGGATGAAACGGTGTTTCGAGTAGCTGCCATTCAGGAGCCTTCGGTGCTTTTCTTGGGTATCCATGGGTGCTTTAACCGTATACATCATCATCTCCTTCTTCTCATCGTTCTTCTTCTCGGTGATCTTCACAGTAAACCTGGTCTACCATGTGGCAACCGTTGGATTGGACCCACTCCAACTGGTGTTGGTGGGAACTATTCTGGAGGGAACCGTATTCCTCTTTGAAATTCCCACGGGCATCGTGGCAGATCTCAAGAGCCGGCGCCTTTCCGTGATTATCGGATACCTGCTCATCGGGTTGGGATTTGTCATCGAAGGCTCCTTCCCTTTTTTTGCAGCCGTTGCGTTGGGCCAGGGAATTTGGGGTTTTGGATATACCTTCACCAGTGGAGCGATTCAGGCCTGGATCGTGGATGAAATCGGCCAAGCCCGGGCAGAGCAGGCGTTTCTGCGTGGGGCGCAGTTTAGGCAGTTTGGTGCCTTTCTTGGCATTCCCCTCAGTGTAACCCTGGCAAGCATTGCTATCCCTCTGCCGGTGATTCTCGGTGGGGTCATGATGATTTTCCTGTCGATCTTTCTGATCTTTGCCATGCCCGAATCGGGCTTTAAGCCTACCGATGCGCAGGAGCGGAGTACCTGGAGATCCATGCTTAACACGGTTAAAGCGGCAAGGAAGATGACCATCCGACAGCCGACCCTCCTGATCATTCTTGTGATAGG
>JAZFSW010000028.1:0-6946 GCA_036446375.1 Desulfobacterales bacterium
CGGTTTCCGACAGCGCAACGAGTCTTCTCTGGATTGACTGTAGATCATTCGGCGGTATCATGATGTTCTGCCCGATAACAGGAAAAGCCCCTTTCAGGGGCAAACCAAAGCCTGGTCCTCTGGGCCAGGATGCTTTACTACGTCAGAATCGCTGACCGGGTATACGCCACCAGAGGTCAGAGGAAAAGCTGAAACTGGGATGATGGGCGAGTACTGGCGCTTCATCGAAAATAATCGATCCGATGCCACCCCGGCCGGCCAGTGCCCAGCTTCCGCCGTCAACCTTCTGTACGAGTGTCAGTATATTCGCGACCCCGTGAATGTAAATCTCGCTATCGTCAAGGCTCGTGTTCTCGATATCAAAGACCACCGCATACTCGACGGTACCCGCGTCCATCCAAATCGTCAGCTTGGTGTTGTCGCTCTCGTCCGGGTCCTGCTCCCATTCGCTAACCCAGGCACCGCCTTCGCCTGTAACCAGCGCACCGTCCATGGCCACAAACTCGAAGCTGCCATAGCTGGAGTCACTCCCTGGATCGTAGGCAAAGCTTCCGCTGATGGATGTGATGTTTGAATCGTTGCAGATGGTGGTCCGATCTTTGATGGTGTGTTCCCACTGCTCAAGATCACCGGCGATGGCCGAACGCACCCGCTCCTCGTGTTGCGAAAGGAACTCGCGCGTCCCTGCCATCTCAGTTTCAGGTGTTCCCGTCAGGTTGCGAATGCGGTCGACCTCGGCGTTCAGGAGGTCTTCATCCCAGACCAGATCCAGCAGTGCGAGCACTTTGCTATGAAAGCGATCCCGGTACTCGGGGATCCCATAAAGCCGTGTGGGGATAGTCGTATACCGGTACAGGGGACCTGTTCCCGGCGCCAGTACGTGATACAGCGCCATGGCGCCATCCGTACCCCAGGGGATGTAGTGGAACAGATCCGTGCTGGGGTCATGGTATATATAGTAGTTATTCGCGTTTCCGGCAGCACCGTCCCAATGGCCGGTGATGACCTCCATGGCCCAGAAGGTGATGAACTCGTCCAGGTCGATCACCTCTGCGAGTTGTGTGGGCAGATTCTCGTCATTCGCGTCAAGCGCAGCTACCACCGCGTCCAGGTCAGATCGGTCGTTCTGTCCCTTATTTGTCTTGAGCTGGAAGTTCTCTTTTATGTAGTTGCCGAAGTCCGCAACCTGTGCCTCGTAGAGGTTGCCCTCCTCGTCGTCGAAATTGCGTCGCAGGAAATGCTTCTTGATCGGTTCAACATTCGTGTAGATGCCTAGATCCCGGCCATTCATGCTAACCCGGGCGAAATTGCAGCGTGGCGCTGGGAGCCCGGCATTACGCCACATCTCGTAAGTCATGCATTGGTGGGTATGACTGGTATCCTGGCGATCATTATTGAGTGTCAGCCGCTCGAGGCCCTCGAGCCGCTGGCCGATCACATGATCGTCAAAGTCCAGCTTCAGTGACGGGCGGCTGGTGGAGAGTGACCCAAGAAAGCCCTTCTTGCGGATATCCACATTGGTCAGGGCTTCGCCGTCAACCGTAACCTCAGCAGTGAAGTGTGTGTATTCCGGGAATTCGGCATAGCAGCCGGCGAACACCTGGGGGAATGAACGGCCCTCGCGGCGCAGGATGTCGTATTCATCCGGGTCCATTTCGATTTCAATATTGAGCAATTTATCGCGCGAGTAGATCAGGTCACTGGTGTCGCTATCATCTGGCTGTTGGGTGTTATTGTCAGAAGGCGGGGCGTTGGTGCCACCACCTCCCCCACCGCCGTCACCACCACCGCCACCACCACCACCGCATCCCGCGCCGAGAATCAACGCTGCGAGCAACAGTCCGACGGCAGACACATTGATATTTACCATGAGCCGAATTTCCTCCCAAAAGGTCTCCGAGCTTTTATGCGCATACGCCTTTGAGCAAAGCAAGTCCCCCTACCACTGCATCAGGAACACGCGTTCCTGCCCGGTCCAGTCGTTAGTGGCAGAAAGCGCATTGTATGTCAAGGCGAGAATCGGCACAGCACTTTGCTTCGCCCAAGATACGGGTAGACCTGCAGACGTAACGGAAGCCTATCTGAGCTTCACCAGGTGGCGGGCAGGCATTCTCTGCACCACAAGATGATGTGGTCCGGGTAAACTTGTGTGCCCTATGCTACTAACGCGTTCTGTCTATTTTCTTGACATACTATCCCACCCTTGCCATATTTCGATCAGCAAAAAACAATGTCCTATCCCCTGATTGAGGGTCTACTCAAATGCACGATGAAAATCGGTTCAACGCTACCCGGTCTCTGTATGTCGATAAACCGTATCTCATCCTTCCGGTGCGGTTTGACGCGTCCCTCGTTTTGATGAGAATCTCCGATAACGGCGTTAGAAAGCGCAAATTCGGTATAAAGCTGGCAGGTGGAAGCCCGGATTACCACGTATTTGCCTGTCTGAGAGAATTCATGGGCAAAACCATCGAGATCGAATGCGAAGGGGAAGCCGATGGCCCTCTCGACAGACTGGCGCTTTCCGACGATCCGGTTCAGCCAGGCGATTTATGCTCAGAGCGTTACCGGCAGCAGTACCACTTCTCCTCCCGAAGGGGTTTCATCAACGATCCCAACGGATTGGTCTACTATGAAGGGGAATATCATCTGTGCTACCAGCACCAACCTTTCGGTACCGATATCGGATTTGATCTGAAACACTGGGGGCATGCGGTAAGCCGTGATCTCGTCCGGTGGACCGAACTGGATACCGCTGTTTATCCGGATGAACTTGGATCGATATTTTCCGGCTCAGCCGTTGTGGATTGGGATAATTCAAGTGGATTTCAGTCCGGATCCGAGCCTCCCCTCGTGGCCATGTATACCGTGGACGGGAGAAATGCCGATGAAAATCTACCGCTTGTTCAATGCATTGCCTCGAGCAATGACCGGGGCAGGTCGTGGCAGAAGCATCAGGAAAATCCTGCACTCGACCACATCGTGGGATTCAACCGGGATCCCCGCGTGTTCCGGCATGGACCCTCTAATGAATGGCGAATGGTGATGTATCTGGACGGTGATACGTATGCGATCTTTGGATCAACAGATCTGAAAAGATGGGTAAAACTCTCAGAAATAATCCTTCCCGAATCCCAGGACTGCCCGGACCTCTTCGAATTGCCTGTCGACGGAAACCCGGGGGAGACCAAGTGGGTGTTCTTCACGGCAAATACCCGCTATCTCGTAGGCAGCTTCGACGGTACGACATTTACTCCGGAATCGGAGCCTTTACGGTACCAGCCGGCAGGTACGGCCTACGCAGCACAGACCTGGAGCGATATGCCTTCCGGTGACCCAAGGGTGGTACAGATATCCTGGTTCCTTACAAAAACACCCGGTATGCCCTTCACCCACTGCATGACCGTGCCTTGCACGCTATCGCTCACAACCACCCCGAAGGGTGTAAGGCTCTGCGCTAGACCCGTTCGGGAACTCGAAAACCTGAGGAAAAACAGGAAAAGCTGGACCCGCCTGATCCTCGATCCCGGCAAATATCCGGAGTTCGACACCCGAAAGCGGGAATCTCCCGCCCGGCTCGGTGATTGGGTCAGGTACCCCCTGGGCAAGATAGGGGACTGCATCGACATGGAATGTGTTATCGAAATCGGTACCGCAGAAATCGCGGGAATCAGTATTCGAGGTATCATGGTACTCTACCATCGAGACAATGCTACGTTGAGCATTGAAACCGGTATATTCAGTCAGAGACAGAGCACAAGTGTTCCGATGGAACTCGAGGATGGGGTAATCAGCCTGCGGATTCTCCTGGACCGCGTATCAATAGAGATATTTTCATCGGATGGTTCGGTGAGTTACCCCGTAGCTGTGCTGCCCGTTGATGATAACTATGATCTCTTTGCCACGGCGAAAGGCGGTCGGGCAGTGGTCAGACATCTGAATTGCTGGCGGATGTTGAGCATCCACTCGTAGTCGACGGCCTGGCGATACGACGATATCGCTATCCGCTGAAACTTACACCCAAGCCGGAAGGGCAGGCTCAGCTTTTGAGTGGCCACGGAATCCACGTGCTGATACGCGAATCAGATGGGCGCTGGAGATTCGCCAAAGATATATATAACGAGGGCCCAGCCGCCTGAAGCGTGGATTGGCCACGCGATGCCATTCAATATTGATGAGAGGAGGAGAAAATGTATCAGGTAAAGCTTACGGTCAAATCGGTAAAGGGCTTTTGTGCGGCAGGATACAAGGAAGGGGATCATTTCTTTATTGAAAACGGCGTGATGATCAGGCCGGGAGAACCCGAAGGCATCTGCATGTATGCCTTACCGGCGCTCTTGCCTTACCTGACCGCCTATTGCCGCGAAACGAAGGAAGACGACTGGATCAATTTCAAGAAAGAATTACAGTGCCCGGACAACAGTAATGCGGTGATCTTCGGATTGGAAAGAAGCAAGTAGCTGGCAGCAGTGATGTGGCGGCCCGCAATGCTTCTGTCTACCAGGTCTTTCATGGTTCTCCTCCATCAGGATTTAGAGGCGGTTGATAGGATGGGCATACTGCCGGTGGACTTTTTCCACAATCATATCGCGTTTCAAGAAGTCGGTGGGATCGGAATCGGGAATTCTCAGAATCTGCGCCAGATATTCTCTTTGACGTTGGATCGCCTTATCGTACAAATTCTCTTGAATATCCCATCGTGATGCAAAATGTGAGGTCAAGAATCGGTCGACATCAATGTGCATGGCTTCGAGGCGATCCGAAATGGCGCCGTAGAATTTAACCGTCTTCTTGAGAAGATCCAACTCGCTTTCATAGTCACCGATGTTTGCCTCCTTGAGCTCGTAGTAGAGAAACAGGAGTTTCTCTAAATACACCCGGTCGGCCATCTGGGCGAGGAGATCGGCAGCACCCAGCATCTTGCAGAGCAACTCCGATTCTAAAGAGGGAAACGAGGTCTCTGAAATGTCAAAGGCAATATCCGTACAAAGGATCATTAACTGACATTGAGTGGCCTCTTCTGCAGAAAGGCTGTATTCCGCGGCGTGGCGTTCCAAGAAATCCATACTCCTCTGTACATGATTTGCAGTGTATTTGGCGCCCGTACCCTTTCTGTCTGATGCCGCCTGTATGTACCCGGTATCATGTGCAAGCGATGCTATAAGACTCAGGATAACCTGACGATCAGAAAGAAACACCCCACTAATAGCAGCTCCATGGATGAGTCTTGCCATTGTAAGAAATGTGTCCTTCGTGTGATGAAGATTATGGTACTCAGTATTGCATGACCGGTATCCTTCGTGTCTTCCTTCATAAAGGTCCACAGAAAATGTGTAAACAGAACTAAGCGAGGTAACGTAGTCATCTAAAGGGATAAGACCGAGAGTGTCCAGCACTTCATCCAGAACGGCCTCATGAGAGTCCAGATCCACAAGTGCAGATAGCTGTTTGTCATCTGCAATACCGACAGTTCTCTCTATCCGGTGTTTCATAGCTCCGCTCCTCTATCTCCACCGGCATCGACACCTTTCTTGAAGGAGAATGATAGGCGAAAGCCCGCCACATGACGGGCTCTTGTCGGTTTTGGGGCGAAAAGAAGGTACACGGGGATTCTAAGAAAAATACCTCTTCAGCAATCCTTCCAGGGCTCTTGCATGCCGGCCTTCATCCCTGGCCGACTCATCGAAGAAATCATGGGCTGGATCGAGGTTGATTTCCTTGGCTTTCAACGCGGCCTCTCTTTTGCCTTTGTTCGCGCCAATCTCCCCCTTCAGCATTCTTTCAATATTCTCTTTGGTGCTTTCCGAGATGAGCCCATTCAATTCGGCGAACTGTCCGGCATGGCCCGCTTCTTCCCAGGCAAGGTCTTTCAGGACGCGGCCCACTTCCGGATATCCTTCCCGATCGGCCTGCCGTGCCATTGCCAGGTAGAGGCCCACCTCTGCGGTCTCGCCTTTGAAATTGGCCATAACCTCTTTTTCAATATCGGTTCCCCTTGTCACACCAATCTGATTCTCAATTGTCAGTTCAGTCATTTTCTTTCTCCTTATCTTTGTGTTGGTTTTTGTTGAAAAAATGATTTTGCCACGAAGGCACTAAGACACGAAGTTAAACTGCATTCAGGGAAAATGATCCTGCCACTAGGGCACCACTGCGCAAAAGCACCAAGACACAAAGATATGAAGGCGAATTGCAGTGAGATGCTCTACTTTGTGCTTTCGTGTCTTCGTGGCAGAGCTTCCCTATTGAACCAGCAAATCCGTATTCATGCGGGAATCGGTTTGCAGCATGGATTCAAACGTGGCTTCCCTCAGAGTCTCCCGTAACTGCCGCCGCGCCTTTTGCCAGACCAGATGAACAGAGCACAGGTCATTTCTTGAACACGACTCGGGTCTGATGATGCAATCATTCAGGGAAAGCTCGCCGGCTATGGCTTCGACCACGTCAAGAAGATTCAATTCCATAGGAGAGGCGGTCAGCCGGATTCCCCCCTTGGCTCCCTGGATGATTTCAAGGAAACCTGCCCGGGAGAGCTGCTGGGCAATCTTACCGAGAAACTGGCCGGGCACTCCCATGGTTTTAGAGATATCCCGACGGCGCACGATCTTTCCTTCTTCCTGAGCCGACAGGTACAGAACACATCGAACCGCATATTCACCCGCCCGAGTTAACCGCATCATTTCCTCCATAAACACTAAACAGGATAAATAGGATCATATTTATCCTATATAGCGAAAGGCAGAATGCGTCAAGTCTTTTTTCTAACTTTTTTCAAAGGCGTTCTTGCGCGAACGTCCAGGATCCAATTCAGACCCAAGGCATGGGGGAGGGAAACGCATGTGCATCATCTGCCACGAATCGTACCTTTACATTACCCCCTGATATTGATAAGGTTTTAGCTGTGAGGCGGATGTCTGCATACAAGCCCTTGCTGATGATGCCGGAG
>JAZFSW010000029.1:0-6571 GCA_036446375.1 Desulfobacterales bacterium
TGGCGCGTCTCTGTATGCAAGACACTACGCTGCAGATGCCGGCGTGACCCTTCTGCTTCTCCATGGCCTGTCGGGAAACAGTTACACCTTTAATACAACCTGCGGGAAGATCCGGAAAGCAATGGATGCTGAGATTTATGCCCTGGACCATCGGGGCCATGGCAAATCTGACGGCAGGCGAGGCGATGTGGACTACATCGGTCAATACGACGATGATGTGGCCGATGCTATCGCCAAGATCCGTGCAGAGAAACCGGAAGGCAGATTGATTCTCGCCGGACATTCCATGGGCGGCGGCATTGCCCTGCGTTATGCAATGAAGAACAATCCTTCGGATGTGGACGGCTACCTGCTGTTTGCCCCCCATCTGGGATTCAATTCTCCAACCGCTGATAAGGGTGAAGCCGTGGGGGGACCGATTCATCTGGGCCGAATGGTGGGGCTCTTCATGCTGAATATGTTCGGCATCGATGGGTTCAATGATCTGGGGATCGGCTTCTTTGGCGACCCGCCCGATTCCCCACAATCACCGGTGGGTGTCTACACCTATCGTGCGTTTTCGAGTGTCGCGCCCACCGACTACCGGTCCGCGCTTGCGGCCGTCGACAAGCCGCTGCTGGTGGTGGTGGGAAGCAATGACGAGGCGTTTTCTGTAGAGCACTTCAAACCGGTGATAGAGGAAAACAGCAATGGCCAGTTGCTCCTGTTCGACGGATTAGGGCACAATGGCATTATGTACGATGACAAGGTGATCGCCGCTGTTGGGGAGTGGATACGCAAACTGTAAGGTGTCAGTGTTCAGCGTTCAGGTGTCAGGAAGAGAAAAAAGGAGGCAATAGAAAATGCCGGCAGTTGAAATCAACAATATCGTGAAATCATATGCGGACAAGATCGCGGTGGATGATCTTTCCTTTTCTGTGGATCGCGGCGAGATATTCGGCCTCATCGGTCCCAATGGTGCGGGGAAAACCAGCACGATCCGGATGATGATGGATATTATCAAGCCGGATTCCGGGGAGATAAACATTCTCGGGGAGAAGATCAACAGCGACAGCAAGAACAAGATTGGCTTCCTGCCTGAGGAAAGGGGTCTGTATCGAAAACTGAGTGTTATGGATACCATCCGCTATCTCGCATCCCTCAAGGGGATGGATCCAAAGGCGGCAGAAGAGAGCGCTGTCAAGCTGCTCGATCAGACCGGCATGCTGGCCCACAGGGGAAAAAAGATTGAAGCCTTGAGCAAGGGAATGGGTCAGATCATACAGTTCATTGTTACGGTCGTTCACGATCCGGAACTCGTCATCCTGGATGAGCCATTCACTGGACTTGATCCGGTAAACACCGAGTTGGTCAAAGACATGTTCCACGACTTGAGAGATCAGGGAAAGGCCGTCATCCTGAGTACCCATCGAATGAACGATATCGAGGAGCTCTGCGACCGCATCTTGATGATCGACAACGGCCGCGCAATTCTATATGGCTCCCTGGCCGACATTAAATCAGAATACAGCAACAACTCGATTCTCCTGGATTATGATGGTGAGCTGAGCGATGACGTACCGGGTGTTTCTAAGAAACAGGATCGCAACGGCACTATGGAGCTGTTTCTTGATGGAGAAACAACGCCCCAGCAGCTCCTGGAGCAACTGGTTCACCAGGGAATTGCCATCAGCCGGTTTGAAGCCGTTGTTCCGTCCCTAAGGGACATCTTCCTGCAAGTGGTTGGTGGAAGAGACGCGTTGTAATGCACCGGCAAATGAACCAAACAATCCGTTCCGCCACGAAGACACGAAGGCACAAAGAGCCTTTTTCTACTCTTTTCTTAGTGCCTTGGTGCCTTGGTGGCAATAGGCTTCCCTTAATCCAGTGAGGTAACAGAAAAGATGGAAAAGACACTGAAGATATTCAAACACGAGTTTCTGAACATGATTACAAAGACAGGATACATCGTTATCACCTCTGTTGTCCTGGCACTACCACTCGTCTTCCTCCTGGCATCCGGTATTTTCGCATACGTAGAGGGATTGCAGGGAACACCTGTTGAGGAAGAGATCACCATCGGCTTTGTGGACAACACCGGTGCATTTGAGGCCTATACTATTCAAGGAGAAGTGACCCTCCTGCAATATGACACACAGGATGAAGTAACCCAGGCATTGGTATCAAAGGAGATTGAGGAGTATTTCACTATCCCTGCAGACTACCAGACCACGGGAGTCGTCCAGCGGTTTACGGTAGACAAAGAGGTCGGGGTACCGCAACAGGTATCGTCTGCGATAAGGCGCTTCCTCCTCAGCAACCTTGTGGAAGGACAGCTTCCACCGGCGGTCGTAGACCGGATTTACGACCCTCTCAGGATCACGACCACTACCCTTACAGAAACCGGTGAACTGTCCTCCGATCAAGGCAGCCTGGGGGCTATCATTATGCCTATCGCTTTCAGCCTCCTTATCGGCATATCTCTCATGAGCCTTTCCACCTTCCTGCTCCAGAGCCTTGGGGAGGAAAAAGAGAACCGTCTTATGGAGGTTCTCCTCTCATCTGTTTCCACCGAACAGCTCCTTGCAGGAAAAGTGCTTGGCATCGGAGCTGCGGGCCTCATTCAAGTCCTCATCTGGCTCCTCCTGCCGGCTTTTCTACTGAACTATGCATCCTCCACCTTACTGAGCGGCGTCGTACGCTCATTGCTCATACCAACCGATTTCCTTTTTCTTGCCATTGCCTATTTCATACTCGGTTACCTGTTCTTCGGTGTCCTTTCCGCAGGCATCGCTGCCATCTGCCCAACTTCCCGGGACGGGGCACAACTGTCAATGGGCTTCCTGATGCCGATGTTTGTACCCCTCTGGCTCAGCTCCTTGATTATGTTCTATCCCGACAATCCCCTCTGGACCGCCCTCACCTTCTTTCCTATTACAGCTCCTACGATGGTGATGGTAAGGTACGGCGTGACAAACATACCCGCCTGGGAGATTGCTGTCAGCATATCCGTGATGGTGCTGGCCACTATCGGTGGACTGTTCCTGGCAGCCAAGGTGTTCAGGATGTACCTGCTGATGTATGGGAAGAGACCGTCCTTGGGAGAAGTTATCCGGACCCTTAGAAGCCGGTAGACCTGTATTGAACTGCATTGAGGTCTCGGTGTTGGTTGATCGGTTGCGTCACGCCAGGGCGTGATTGATCGGTTTTCGGTTCGGTCCTTCCCGCAACCCACATGCGCCAACCGAAACGAGCCGCCCCATCCGGCTCATCGGTAGGCGAAGCAGATGGCGGGTCCTTACCCCAACCGATTCACGGTGTTCTTCAACGATCAGACTGACCGCTCTTCGGATCCTGTGCCGGGTCCACAGGAAATGATTGGGTGTTGACTTTCAGAGGCACAGGGGAGTAGTGTTTTCAAGATACATCTCAAGAGGCAATTGCGGCGTAGGTTCAGGGCAAATCAGACATACGGAGAAAACCATGAAACAACACAGGCTGGGCAAAACGGAATTGATGGTCTCGGAAGTGGGTTTTGGCGGGATCCCCATCATCCCCTTGAGCATGGACGAAGGGGCAGCGGTGGTGCGGCATTGCTTTGAAAGGGGGATCACCTTTTTCGACACGGCAAATGCATATGGTGACAGCGAAAAGAAGGTCGGTCTGGCCCTGGAAGGCGTTCGCAATCAGGTGGTTATCGCCACAAAAACCGGACGCAGGGATGCGGAAGGCGCCGCCAAGCATCTTCAGTTCAGCCTGGATAATCTGAGAACAGACTATATTGACATCTACCAGTTTCACAATGTTTCAGACCAGGACGCCCTGGACACAATCCTTGCACCGGGCGGGGCCATGGAGACGGCAAAGGCAGCCCAGGAAGACGGCCGGATAAAATTCATCAGTTTCAGCTCGCATAATATTGACACGGCCCTGGCCACATGCCGAACCGGGCATTTTGCCACGGTGCAATTCCCATTCAATTTCATTGAAACTGAGCCTGCCGATGAGCTTTTCGTGGTAGCAAGGGAACTGGATATAGGCATTATCGCCATGAAGCCTTTGGGAGGCGGGCTGATAGCACGCGCAGATCTGTGTTTCAGATTCCTGCAGCAACACCCCTATGTACTGCCCGATCCGGGATTCAAAACCAAAGAAGAGGTCGATGAGATCATTGATCTTTATCTATCTCGCCAGGCCATGACAGCGCAGGAGGAAGCAGAGATTGAGACCATAAGGGCCGAATCGGGCACCCGGTTCTGCCGCCGGTGCGGCTATTGCATTCCCTGCGATCAAGGCGTCAATATCCCGCAGGTGATGAGCTTTCAATCCCAAGCCAAGCGATTCCCACCGGACATCGTCAAGGTCATGGCCAAAGGGGCCATGGACACCGTGGACAAATGTACGACCTGTGGGGACTGTCTTGAAAAATGCCCCTACCATCTCCAGATACCGGATCTACTGCAGGAAAACCTCAACACCTTTCAGGAGTTCGTCACCATCAATCCCTAGGGGCTTACAGGCGCCACTTGTGGTCTGGTCGGTGGTAGTATGAGTATTGGACGAACGGTGTTAATCGGTTGCGGTTACGTCCCGCCACGGGTGGGATTGCGACGATGGGTTACGGCTAAGAACGACGCAATCACGTTATTGTGCGACACAATCACGCATGAAGTAACGTAACCGATTGACGACTGACGTAATCACGCCACGGCGTGACGCAACCGATTAACCAATACCGAAATGATGTAGTTCATACAAGGAGTCAATCGATGACCTGGAAACCGGAACTAGAGGAACTTGAACACCGACGCACACTCGCAGAGAAGATGGGGGGTAAAGAAGGTATCGAGAGGCAGCACAAGCGGGGAAAGCTCACGGTTCGGGAACGGATCGAAGGACTCGCTGACCCGGGGTCCTTTCAGGAGGTCGGTGGTCTGGCCGGATCAGGAAGCTATGAAGACAACAAGCTGGTGGACTTCACCCCCTCTAATTCAGTTGTGGGGTTCTGTGAGCTGAACGGCCGCAAAGTGGTTTTCAGTGCCGGGGACTTCACGGTACGCGGTGGTGCCGCCGATGCATCGGTTGGCAATAAGAAGGGCTATATCGAGAACCTGGCCCTGGAGTGGCGCCTGCCCTATATTCGTCTTCTCGATGCCACCGGCGGCAGTGTGCGTACCTTCGAGCAGCTGGGCCGCACCTATATTCCCGGCAGGCCGAATTCCAAAAACCAATGGGATCCGCTCAGTGTGATCCCCGTGGTCTCGGCAGTCATGGGTTCGGTGGCCGGTCTGCCGGCAGTGGAAGCCTGCATGGCCCATTTCAATCTCATGGTGAAAAAGACAAGCCAGGTCTTTGTCGCCGGACCGCCTGTGGTTAAAGCGGCCATCGGACATGAGATCACCAAAGAAGACCTGGGCAATGAATGGATACAAGCTCATACCAGCGGTGTCATCGACAATGTGGCTGAGGATGAAGCGGATGCATTTCGTATTATCAGGCGTTTTCTCAGCTACCTGCCACCCAATGTCTGGGAACTACCGCCCCGGACCGAGCCCGATGACAATCCCAACCGGCGGGATGAAGAGCTGTTGTCGATCATCCCCCGTTCCAGCAGAAAAACGTATGACCCCTATCAGATCCTCACCCATACGCTGGATCACGATTCCTTTTTCGAAATATCCCCCTTCTACGGGAGATCCCGTATCACCGGTCTGGCGAGGGTAAACGGGTACCCGGTCGGTGTGATGATCAACAACCCCAACCATCTTGGCGGCTCACTGGATATGACAGCAGGAGACAAGATTATCCGCTTCATGCTGATGTGCAATACCTTTCATCTGCCGATGGTCTATTTTGCCGATGAGCCGGGGTTCATGGTGGGTCTGGAAGTGGAGAAGCGAGGCATTGTCCGAGCCGGTGCCCGGATGGTATTGGCCACCAGGGAAACCCAAATGCCATGGATAACCATTATCACCCGCCAGCTCTACGCGGTGGCAGGCGGCTGCCATGTACGTTCCGGTGGGATGTTTAAACGCTATGCCTGGCCTTCGAGCAACTGGGGTTCCATGCATATCCAGGGGGGGGCTTCTGCTGCCTATCGCAGGGAGATCGATAGTGCGGAGAATCCGGATGCCAAACGGGCAGAAATAGAAGCCCGACTGCAGGCCTTCGCCTCGCCTTTCCGATCAGCAGAGGCCTTTGACATCGAAGATATCATCGATCCACGGGACACCCGGCCCCTGCTGTGCAATTTTATCGAAATGGCCCAGACCGTGCTGAAAACCCAGCTCGGCCCCACAACCGGTCAGAGCTATAGGCCGTGAGAAGGTTAAGCGTTCAGGGTTCAGGGCTCAGGGTTCAGGAAAGTTATCTTACGCGAGTTGACCTTTCAATCCTGAATCCCGAACTCTTAAGTGTTTCTTGAACATCGAATCACGCCGAGGCGTGAAACATCGAATGATGAAATCGCTTCGCTCCGCCAGTTTATGAATCGGCATATGCATCATATTATCGCTCAAATCATGAGTGCTTGATATGATCGTTTACCTCATTCGAAATTCGATATTGGGCGTTCGATGTTCAACGTTCATAG